>NZ_CAKKTL010000029.1:10984-33764 GCF_920664355.1 Protofrankia sp. CiP1_Cm_nod2 | reverse complement strand
CGCAGGCGCGCCAGGGCCCGGCCGCGCCGCCGCGGGGGCACGGTCAGCGCCCGCACGTCCGCGGGCAGATGCGAGGCGACGTGCCGCCGCTCGGCGGCCGGCAGCCGCTCGAAGAACGTCGCCAGCACGGCGTGCACCGCCGGCTGGACGGTCCGCGGCTCGCAGCCCGCCCGCTGCGCGGCGTCGAACAGCCGCCGCAGCATGACGGAGCGGACCGGGACCAGCACACCCTCGGACGGCCGGGTGTCCCCGCGGACGAGCCCCTCGTGCAGCATCGACACGACCCCCTCGACCCCCGAGGTCCGCCAGACCGCCTCCTCGACGGCGATGGTGTCGGCCGCGGTGGCGACATCGCCGTGCAGGATGACAACGTGATCGCGGACGGTCACGTGCACCCGTGGGACGTCGAGCCCGCGCGTGACCGGGCCCAGCCGGGAACGCACCCGGTCGGCGAGGATGTCATCGGCTACCCGCGGGTCGGGACGGCCTCCGGCAAGCCGGTAACGCAGCCCTCGCAGCCATCCCCGCAGGTAGCGGAGCCGACGGGCGGCCCGCTCCCGGACCAGGCCGATCCCACGGCCGATCCTGCGGCTGATCCCGCGGCTGATGCGTCGCGGCCGCGCGAGCAGCCCGGTGGCGACGCCCGTCACGGCTCCCGCCGGCGCGGCGAGCGCTCTCCCGGCATATCTCATCTGCGCACCTCCCGGCGGCTGGTTGCACCAGCGTCCCGGCGGCTGGTTTCACCAGCGTCGGGTACGAGCCGCGGCCGCGCCACCCGATGAGCCGCCGGCCACCGTTTTCCGCCCTTTGCGGCCCGCCGGGCTTCCGCTGGCTTTCCTCCCGGTTTCCGGATGCTTTTTCCCTCTTGTTCCCCGTATTTGCTTCGTGTCGTTCCGTCCTGCCTCGCGTCCCGCTTTCTTCTGTTGCTCTTCCGCTGTTGCTCTTCCGCGGGCTGCCCGCGGGCTGTCGGGCGGAACGGCGCGAACATCCGCCGAAGGCCGGGAGGCGGACCCCGGCGACAAGGCGCAGGCTGGAGATGTGGGTGAATCCCGACCAGCTCTACGGATCCCGGCCAGTAATCGGCCAGGAATCGACAGCGCTACCGGGAACCGACAACAGGGAACTATCGACAAGTAACAGGAAACCATCGACAAAGCGACAGGAAACCGACAGGGAACGAGGAGCAGCCGTGAAAGCGAGTAGCCGTCCGGTACTGATTCGGCGCGAGCACACCGGCCAGGAACGGTCACCGGGGCCGCACGGCCGGCCGTGGTCACAGGAGGGGCGTTCGCGGGCGGCACGGCGGCTGGGCCTGCGGGAGGACGCCGTACGGGTCGAGGAGTACGCCGAGGACGGCGCCTACGTGGTGCGCGCCGAACTCCCCGGCATCGACCCGGACCGGGACGTCGAGGTCACCGTGTCCGACAAGGAGGTGTCGGTGCACGCCGAACGCAGGGAGGAGCGCCGGGAGAAGGCCACCGGCCGCTACCGCTCCGAGTTCCGCTACGGCTCGCTCACCCGTTCGGTCACCCTGCCGCCCGGGGTGAAGAAGGAGGAGGTCGCCGCCACCTACCACAACGGTATCCTCGAGGTCCGGATACCGGTCGCGGGCGGCGAGCCCAAAGCCGTCCGGATGATCAAAATTCGTCACGACTGACGCGCCCTGGGCACACGTCCTGACACCGGGAGCCGCGGACCGGCGGCCAGCGGCTGGTGGCCACCGGTTGGTGGCCATGGGTCAGCGCAGGGTGCGCAACCAGTTGGTGAGCAGGTGCGCGCCCGCGTCCCCGGACTTCTCCGGGTGGAACTGGGTGGCGTACAGCGGGCCGCGTTCCACCGCCGCGGCAAAGGGCTCGCCGTGCTCGGCCACGGTGTCGCCGGGCGCGGGCTCGGCCGCGTACGAGTGGACGAAGTAGAAGCGGGTGCCCGCGGGCAGGCCGTCGAAGAGCACCGTCCCTTCCGGTGGTACCACGGTGTTCCAGCCCATGTGCGGCAGGACCGGCGCGGCCAGCCGGCGGACCTGCCCGGCGAGCACACCGAGCCCGCGGGTGCGCACACCGTGCTCGTCCCCGAGGGTGTAGAGGACCTGCATCCCCACGCAGATCCCCAGCACCGGACGTCCCTGGGCGACCCGCTCGTGGATGACCGGTGCCGCGCCGGCCGCGTCGATCCCGGCCATGCACGCCGCGTAGGCGCCCACCCCGGGGACCACCAGGGCGTCCGCGGCCCGGGCTGCGGCCAGGTCGGCCGTCACGGTCACGTCCGCGCCGACTCGGGCGAGCGCCCGCTGCGCGCTGCGCAGGTTCCCCGACCCGTAGTCGAGGACGACCACCCGCGGCCCCGTCACCGCGGGCCCCTCCCCGTCACAGCACGCCCTTGGTGGACGGCACGCCGGCTACCCGCCCGTCGAGCGCGACCGCGTCCCGCAGCGCCCGCGCGACCGCCTTGAACTGAGCCTCGACCACATGGTGGGCGTTGCGGCCCGACAGCACCCGCACGTGCAGAGCGATCCGCGCCGACGCGGCGATCGACTCGAAGACGTGCCGGGTCAGCGTCGTGTCGTAGGTGCCGATGAGCTCGATCAGCTCCGGTTCGACGACCACGCAGTACGGACGGCCGGAAAGATCCACCGCGGCCTGCACCAGCGCCTCGTCCAGCGGCACCAGGGCGTCCCCGAAACGCCGGATCCCGGACTTGTCACCGAGCGCCTCGCGCAGCGCGTCACCGAAGGCGATCGCGGTGTCCTCGACCGTGTGGTGGGCGTCGACGTGCAGGTCACCACGGGTGCGGACGGTGAGGTCGAAACCGCCGTGCTTGCCGAGCTGGCTGACCATATGGTCGAAGAACGGCACCCCGGTGAACGACGACGACACACCCGCCCCGTCGAGATCCAGCTCGACGACGACGTGCGACTCCAGGGTCTTGCGCTCGATGCGGGCTGTGCGACCCATCCCTGGTCACTCCTCCCCGAGGTAGGGCAGTTCGACGGTGGGCCTCGCGTCGGTGGACGTCGCGGTGGCAGGCCTTGCGGTAGCGGGCGCCGCGGCTGCGGAGGCCGGATCCGTCGGCGCGGCGGCGGGGGGCGCCAGCGCCGTGGCCCCCTCGGCCAGCAGCGCGCGGGTCGCCGTCAGGAAGGCGTCGACCTCGCCCGCCAGACCGGCGGTGACCCGCAGCCAGCCGGGCAGGCCGACGTCCCGGACGAGCACGCCCGCGTCGAGCAGCCCCTGCCACGCCGCCCGCTGGTCGGTGAACCGGCCGAACAGGACGAAGTTCGCGTCGCTGGGCGCCACCGCGCAGCCGAGCCCGGTCAGCTCAGCCACCAGCCGGTCACGCTGCGCCTTGACCGCCTCGACCGTGGCGAGCAGCTCGTCGGCATGCGCGAGCGCGGTGCGCGCGACCGCCTGCGTGAAGGTCGACAGATGGTACGGCAGGCGCACCAGCTGCAGCGCGTCGACCACCGCCGGGTGCGCGGCAAGGTAGCCGATGCGGGCGCCGGCCAGCGCGAACGCCTTGCTCATCGTCCGGGTGACCACCAGCCGCGGCTGGGACGGCAGCAGGGCCAGCGCGCTGGGGACCCCGGCGCGGCGGAACTCCGCGTACGCCTCGTCCACGACCACGATGCCGGAGCCGGTCTCACCGACCGCCGCGCACGCGGCCAGCACCACCTCCAGCGGCAGCGCGGTGCCGGTGGGGTTGTTCGGCGACGCCAGGAAGACCAGGGACGGCCGGTGCCGGTGGATCGCCGCGGCGACCGCGTCCGGGTCGAGGGTGAAGTCGGGCTCGCGGCGCTCACCGGCCCAGCCGGTCGCGGTCGCCACCGCGATCAGCCGGTGCATCGAATAGGACGGCTCGTACCCCAGCGCGACCCGGCCCGGCCCGCCGAAGGCCTGGCAGAGCTGCTGGAGCACCTCGTTCGACCCGTTCGCCGCCCACACCTGGTCGGTGCGCAGGCCGAAACCGGCGTCCGGGGTCAGGTAGTAGGCCAGGTCGGCGCGCAGCGCCTCGGCCTGGCGGTCCGGATAGCGGTTGGCCTCGGTGGCGGCGAGGGAGGCGGCCTTGCCCAGCGCGTCCACCAGCCCGGCGGACGGCGGGTGCGGGTTCTCGTTGGTGTTGAGCAGCACCGGGACGTCGAGCTGCGGCGCGCCGTAGGGCACCATGCCGCGCAGATCGTCCCGCAGCGGCAGCTCGTCGAGCGTGGGCGAGCGCACCGGGCGGCTACGGCCGGCGGCGGGTGTGGCGGGCCAGCCGGCGACCGCGCCGTCCGACCCTGATCCCCTCGGCGATCCGCCCGCTGGTCCGGTCACCGGCCCGGCTCCGCTCGCCGGCCCGGCTCCGCTCGCCGGTCCCGATCCCGATCCCGATCCTGTTGTGGTCATCGCAGCCGCACCTCCACCGCGTCGACGTGGGCGATGAGATCCTCGGCGCCACCGAGCGCGGCGATCCTGGGCGCCACCTCGGCGAGAGCCTCGCGGTCACACTCCACCACGTGAACCTGCCGTTGGAACGCCGACACCGAAAGCCCACTGCTGTGCCGGGCGGTACCGCCCGTCGGCAGGACGTGGTTCGAGCCGGCGAGATAGTCCCCCAGCGACACCGGCGCCCATGCCCCCACGAACACGGCCCCGGCGTTACGGACCCGGCCGGCGACGGCCGCGGCGTCCACGGTCTGGATCTCCAGATGTTCGGCGGCCCAGGCGTCGACCACCGCCAGGCCCGCGTCGACGTCGTCGACCACCACCGCCGCCCCCTGGCCGGTCAGCGCCGTACGTACCCGCTCCCGATGGCGGGTCACCGCGACCTGCTTGTCGAGTTCGGTCTCGACCGCGTCGAGCAGGTCTCGCGACGGGGTGACCAGCAGGCAGGCGGCCATCGGGTCGTGCTCGGCCTGGGCGATCAGGTCGGCCGCGACGTGGGCGGGGTCCGCGGTGTCGTCGGCGAGGATCGCGACCTCGGTCGGGCCGGCCTCGGCGTCCACGCCGACCAGGCCGTGCAGCAGCCGCTTCGCCGCGGTCACGTAGATGTTGCCCGGCCCGGTCACCACGTCCACCGCCGGGCAGCTGGACGTCCCGTGGGCGAACATCGCGATCGCCTGGGCGCCGCCGGCGGCGTACACCTCCTCCACGCCCAGCAGCGCGGCGGCGGCGAGGACCACCGGATGCGGCAGACCGCCGAACTCCGCCTGCGGCGGCGACGCCAGCGCCAGGGAGGCGACCCCGGCCTCCTGCGCCGGCACGACGTTCATCACCACGCTGCTGGGATAGGCGACCCGCCCGCCCGGCACGTAGAGTCCGACCCGCTGCACCGGGATCCAACGCTCCGTCACCCTGGTGCCCGGGGCCACGTCGATGGTCACCGGTTCGCGGCGCTGGGCGCGGTGCACCAGCCTGGTCCGCCGGATCGCCTCCTCAAGGGCGTCCCGTACCCGCGGGTCGAGGCCGTCCAGCGCGGCGGCCAGCGCGTCCGCGGCAACCCGGACCGAGGGCGGCCGCACCCCGTCGAACCGCTCCCCCGCGTCGAGGACCGCGGCGTCCCCCCGGTCGCGCACGTCGTCGCAGACCGGGCGGACCGCTGCCAGCGCGGCGTCGACGTCCAGCGCGGCGCGGGGCAGCAGCCCGCGCACCCGTGGCGGTGACGGCAGACTTCCACGCAGGTCGAGCGTTCTCAGCACGACGATGAGCGTATCGGTACCCACCCCCGTTCCGTCGATCTCCCGGATCCCAACGCCCTCCGCCCCCACGTCGACGGCCCCACTTCCCATCGGCAGACCTCGTCAGGACCACTGGATACGGTAGGAAGATCTTCCTACCAGGCATTACACTAGGATCATGGGTGTACGCAAGTTGTCGATCTCGGTGCCCTCCGAGGTCGAGAAGGCGATCAAGACAGCGGCCGCGGAAGAAGGCAAGCCGGTATCCGCATGGCTGACCGAGGCCGCCGTCGAGAAAGCCCGCGCAGCCACCCTGCATGCCGCCGGCAGGGCTACCGCACAGGAACTGGTCGCCGAGTACGAAAGCGAACACGGCAAGCTGCCCGAAGAGTTCCGGCAACGCGCCCGCGCATTCCTCGCAGAGGCCGGACTGTTCGACGACGAACCCTGGCAGGCAGCCGGATAATGCGCACGGTTGTTTATGACACCGGCGCGTTACTGGAAGACCCCGTCCCGCGCCCACGCGCGGAACCGGTCGTAGATCGTCGACCAGGAGCCGTAGCGTTCGGGCACGTCCCGCCAGGGGCTACCGGTACGGAACCTCCACATCACCGCGTTGAAACAGCTGCGCAGGTCAGGGATCGGTCCGGACGTCCCCAGCGGGAGATGCGGCTCGATCAACTCCCATTCACCGTCGGTCAGCTCACCACGCGTCATACAGCCGTGCTACCCAGCCGAAGCACCCGAGCGAAGGACGAACACCCCGATTGTGATCCGGACTCAGAACAGGCCCTAGCCGTCGAGCAGCTGTTCGCCGACGCGGGTGCGCCGCGAGGATTTTACACCAACCTCCTGGTTCCCGGCCGCGAGGTCTACCGGGTGATTGAGTCTGATGTCGTTCGGGGCGCATCGCTGACCGGAAGCGACCGGGCCGGGGTCAGCGTCGGTGAGACCGCCGGCCGAAACGTGAAGAAGAGCGTCCTCGAGCTGGGCGGCAGCGACCCGTTCATCGTGCTCGATGACAACAACCTCGACCGCACCGTCGAAGCGGCCCTGATCGGCCGCCTGCACAACATGGGGCAAAGCTGCGTGAGCGCTAAGCGGATGATCGTGATATCCGAGGTATTCGACCGGTTCGTGACCGCGCTGGCCGAACGGATGCTCGAGCTGGTTCCGGGCGACCCCGTTGACGAGGCCACCACGCTGGCACCGGTGTGCTCCGAGCAGGCCGCCCAGACGCTGGTAGACTAGATCCGCGACGCGCTGGACAAGGGAGCGACCGCGGTCGTCGGCGGCGGGCGCGTCGACCACCCCGGAGCGTTCGTGCAAGCCACGGTCCTCGTCGGCGTGACGCCGAAGATGCGCGCCCATCGCGAAGAGCTGTTCGGACCGATCGCGGTCGTCTATCGGGTACAGGACGATGACCAGGCGGTCTCCTTGGCGAACGACTCGCCCTATGGTCTCGGCGGTGCGGTGTTCAGCAGCGACATCTCCCGGGCGCGTGCAGTCGCCAGCCGGATCGAGAGCGGGATGGTGTGGATTAACCATCCGACGTCATCCGAGCCGGAACTGCCCTTCGGCGGCATCAAGCGGTCCGGCTACGGCCGGGAGCTGTCCCACCTCGGCATCAAGGAGTTCGCCAACCGGAAGCTGATCGTGACGATGGGGACGGACGCGCCGATCACCGACGCTCTGGGCTGATGCCCGCTCGGACGGTGTGCCAGCGGTGTGTCGGGGGTGAGGCCGAGTGCGCCGTGAACCTGGACGGCTCCGGTCGACGACGTCGTGCAGCAGGGCGGCACCGCGGGTCTTGACCATCCCGATCTCGAGGCGGGCGGGTGAACCGCGGTCGACGGCCTCCGCGGCGGTGATCAGCGCGGCCCGGTGGGGAAACGCGGTGGACCGGGATCGGCCGTACCGGAGGCGGCGACACCGCCAGATCCTACGAGCTACCAAAATCCGGTAGTGGTGGTTCGGCGGTGCCGTAGGCGGAGTCACCGAGGACCCGCCGGGGGTGTCTATCCGCGGCTGAGTACCGCGCCGCGCCGCCGCGGCCGTCATCCCCGCTGCATCGCGGGCACGTCATGCGTGACAGCGAGGTGGCCCTCGATCAGGTCGACGGTGACGCGGGAGCCGTCGGTGACGTCGCCGGCGACCAGTGCCCGGCCGATCCGGGTCTCGACCTCACGTTGGATGAACCGCCGCAGCGGCCTGGCGCCGAAGACCGGGTCGAACCCCTCGCGGGCGATGAACAACCGGGCCGGCTCGGTGATCTCCAGGGTGATCCGGCGGTCCACGAGCCGCCGGCGCAGGTCCTCGACGAGCAGGTCGACGACCTGTTCGATTTCGGCCAGGGTCAGCGGCTTGAACAGGACGATCTCATCGAGCCGGTTGAGGAACTCCGGGCGGAATCGTTCCCGCAGGTCGGCCATCACCCGGGCCCGGGCCTCGGGTTCGATCTCGCCGTCGGGCGTCACCGCGTCCATCAGCCACTGCGAGCCGATGTTCGACGTCATAATGATCACCGTATTGGTGAAGTTCACGGTTCGGCCCCGCGCGTCGGTCAGCCGGCCGTCGTCGAGGACCTGCAGGAGCGTGTTGAACACATCCGGATGCGCCTTCTCGATCTCGTCGAAGAGGACCACGGAGTACGGCTTGCGACGCACCGCCTCGGTGAGCTGGCCGCCCTCCTCGTAACCGACATAGCCCGGAGGAGAGCCGATCAGCCGGCTGACCGTGTGGCGCTCCTGGTACTCGCTCATGTCGATGCGGATCATCGCCTCCTCGGCGTCGAACAGCGCCTCGGAGAGCGTGCGTGCGAGCTCGGTCTTCCCCACGCCGGTCGGTCCCAGGAAGATGAACGACCCGACCGGGCGCCGGGGGTCCTTGATACCAGAGCGCGCGCGGATGACGGCGTCCGCCACCAGGCTGACGGCCTCGTCCTGGCCGACCACCCGCTGGTGCAGGATGTCGTCGAGGCGCAGCAGCTTCTCGCGCTCGCCCTCGACGAGCCGGGTGACGGGGATGCCGGTCCAGCGGGAGACGATGTCGGCGATCTCCTCCTCGGTCACCAGTTCACGCAGCAGCGGTTGCCCGTGCTGGCGGCCGGCCAGACGTTCCTCCTCGGCGGCCAGCCGGCGTTCCAGTTCCGGGAGTTGGCCGTGGCGCAGCTCGGCGGCGGTGTTGAGGTCGTAGGCACGCTCGGCTTCGTCTGCGCGCCGGCGGACGTGCTCGATCTCCTCGCGCAGCTCCTGGACCTTGCGGATGGCCTGCCGTTCTGACTCCCACTGTGCGCGCATCGCGTCGGCCTCCGCGCGCAGGTCGGCGAGTTCCTTGCGGAGCTGGTCGAGCCGGGCGACGCTGGCCGGGTCGTTCTCCTTTGCCAGCGCGGCCTCCTCGATCTCCAGCCGGGTGACCTTGCGGGTGATCTCGTCGAGCGCGGTGGGCATCGAGTCGATGTCGGTGCGGAGCATGGCGCACGCCTCGTCGACGAGGTCGATCGCCTTGTCGGGCAGGAACCGGTCGGAGATGTAGCGGTGCGACAGCACCGCCGCCGAGACCAGCGCACCGTCCTGGATCCGCACGCCGTGGAAGATCTCGAACCGTTCGCGCAGTCCGCGCAGGATCGAGATCGTGTCCTCCACCGTCGGTTCGTCGACCAGCACCGGCTGGAAGCGGCGTTCGAAGGCGGCGTCCGCCTCGATGTGCTTGCGGTACTCCTCGACGGTGGTGGCGCCGATGAGGTGCAGTTCGCCGCGGGCGAGCATCGGCTTGAGCATGTTCCCGGCGTCCATCGACCCCTCGGCCGCGCCGGCGCCGACGACGGTGTGCAGCTCGTCGACGAACAGCAGGATCCGGCCTTCGCCCGCCTTGACCTCGCTCAGAACCGCCTTGAGTCGCTCCTCGAACTCGCCCCGGTACTTGGCTCCGGCGACCAGCGCCGCCAGGTCGAGCTGGAACACCGTCCGGTCGCGCAGTCCCTCAGGTACGTCGCCCCGGTGGATGCGCTGGGCGAGGCCCTCGACGATCGCCGTCTTGCCGACCCCGGGGTCGCCGAGCAGCACCGGATTGTTCTTCGTCTTGCGGGAGAGGATCTGCACGACCCGGCGGATCTCGGAATCGCGGCCGATGACCGGGTCGAGCCGGTCGTCGCGGGCTTCCGCGACCAGGTCGCGGCCGTACTTCTCGAGCGCCTCGTAGGTGGCCTCGGGGTTCGCGGACGTCACCCTCTGGTTCCCGCGGACCTCGGTCAGCGCGGTGAGCAGCTTCTCCCTGGTGAGGCCGTTGTGGGCGAGGATCCGGCCGGCGGCGCTGGACTGTCCCTCGTCGACGAGGGCGAGGAGGAGGTGCTCGACCGACACGTACTCGTCCTTGAGCCGACCGGCCTCCCTGCTGGCGGCGTCCAGCAGGCGGGACAGCCGCTGGGTCACATACACCTCGCCGGGTCGCACGCCGGGTCCGGACACCTTGGGCCGGCGCCGCAGTTCGTTCTCGACCACTTCGGCGACCGCGGCCGGATCTCCGCCCGAGGCGATCAGCAGGCGGCGCACCAGTCCCTCGGGTGGTTCCATCAGCGCGGCCAGCAGGTGCTCGCCGTCCACCTCGGCATGGCCGAGGCGCACCGTTCGAGCTTGCGCGGCGTCAAGAGCCTCGCGGGACTTCTCGGTCAGCTTGTTCATGTCCATGGATGCACCTCGCCTCGGGCGGGTCGGGCACGGAGGAGCCGTTCGAGTTCGTCGATCCGGTCGAGCAGGTCGAGCACGACCCCGGTCGCCGTGTAGGTGATGCCGAGGTCGCGGCGCAGCCGTTCGATCCGGCCGGCGCGTGCCACCGCCGTCACCGCGAGTGTGTAGTGGCCGGCGGGGTCGATCTCCGCGTCGAGGAGACCCAGCGTCACCAGCCGTCGGACGAGGTCGGGATGCAGGTGCGCCGCGACACAGAACGCGTCGAGGTCGAGGCCCTGAGTACGGGCGCTAGCGCGCACGAGCAGCGTCGTCATGACCTCTCCCTGGGGTTGAAGGACGAGACCTCCGCGAGCTCGCGGAACAGCTCCGTCTCCCGCGCAGTGGGGTTGGCCGGGACCATGATTCGGGCGTGCGCGTAGAGGTCGCCGGCGCGGTCACCGCGCCTCGAACCACGCGCCGAGCGGGGCAGGCCCTTGCCGCGCAGGCGGAGCTTGCGGCCGGTGGAACTGCCGGGCGGGACGGTGACGATCACCTGCTCGCCGTCCGGGATGGTGATGGCGACCTTCGTGCCAAGCACGCCCTCCCACGGCGCGAGGGGCAGATCGGTGTGCACGTCCCGGCCTTCGACCCGGAATCGGGGGCCGGGCGCCAGCCGCACCACGAGGTAGAGGTCGCCCGGATCCCCGCCGTCCCGGCCGCGCCCGCCCTGGCCCGCGAGCCGCAGCCGCTGCCCGTGCATCACTCCGGGCGGGATGGTGACCTGGACCTCGCGGGGTCCGGTCGGGCCCGCCAGGGTGACGCTGCGCCGACCGCCTCGGTAGGCCTCGGCGAGGGTGACCTCGATCTCGGCTTCCTGGTCGGCACCGGACACCGGTCCCGCCCGGCCTCGGCCGCGGAAGAATCCGCCGCCCATACCGCCGAACAGGTCCTCGAAGTCGAACCCCTCGAACCCCTCGAACCGGAAACCCGGGCCACCGGCGCCGGCACGCGCCCCGCCACCCGCGCCTGCCCATCGTTCGGCGCCTTCGGGCATCCGGCGGAAATCTCCGCCGAACCGGTCGTAGCGCGCCCGGGTGTCGGGATCGGAGAGCACGTCATACGCCTCCGACAGGTCCTTGAACCGCTCCTCGGCCCCAGGATCGGAGTTGACGTCGGGGTGGTACTGGCGGGCGAGTTTCCGGTACGCCCGCTGGATCGCGTCAGCGTCGGCGTTCCGAGGGACCCCGAGGATCTCGTAGAAGTCCTCGCTGGCCCGATTCGTGGTCCGGCCGCTGCTCATGTCACGATGCTTCCGGCTCGGTATCCGGTCCGGGTCCCATTCCTGGTTCTGACCCGGTATCCTGCCTTGGCCCGTTATTCGATCTTGCTCCGCTGTTCGGTTTCGGTCCGGCGCTCACGGCCACGGACGCGGGACGCAGTACGCGGCCGTCGGCCTGGTAGCCCGGCCGGAGCACCTCCACGACGGTGCCCGCCGGGGGCGGACGGGACGTTGAGCCGCTGTCGACGACGGCGCCGACCTCGTGACGGGTCGGGTCGAAGGCGCCGGTCTCGTCGTCGAGTCGAGTGACCCCGGAGTTCCGCAGCGCGCCCAGAGCGAGCTGGCGTACCCCGCGTACCCCGTCGACGAGCGAGTCGGGGTCGGCGTCCGTGTGCGAGAGGGCGAGCTCGAGGTGATCCAGCACCGGCACCCACGCGAGAACCACACGATCCCGCTCGGCTGCCTTCGCGGCGCCGATCTCGCGTCCGGTCCGCCGACGGTAGTTGTCGAAGTCGGCGAGAGTCCGCAGGTGGCTGGCCTGGCACTGCTCGAGTTTCGCGGCGAGGTCGGGTGCCGGGGTGGTCTCGGGCCGCTCGGCATCCGATCGGTTCTCACCCATCGTCATGGGTGGTGAAGTCGGCGTCGATGACGTCGTCCCCACCGGCCGAGGTCTCGCCCGGTCCACCGGCTCCAGCTCCGCCGCTGGCCGTCGATGCCGCCTCGCGCTGCGCGACAGCCGGAAGGCCGTAGAGGACCTGCTGGAGATCGTTGATGATCGGCCGGACGCGGTCGACGTCGGCGTGCTCCTCCAGCGCGCGGCGAGCGTCGGCGATGAGCTGTTCGGCGCGGGCCTTCTCGTGCACGGGGACCTGGTCGCCGAGTTCGGTGAGCCGCTGCTCGACCTGGTAGGCGATCGTGTCGAGTTGGTTGCGGGCGTCGGCGTTCTCGCGCAGCCGGGTGTCCTCGGCCCGGTTGCGCTCGGCGTCAGCGACCATGCGCTGGATCTCGTCCTGCGGCAGGTTGGTGTTGTCCGAGATGGTGATCCGCTGTTCGGCGCCGGTGCCCTTGTCCTTCGCGGTGACGTTGAGGATGCCGTTGGCGTCGATGTCGTAGGTGACGTCGACCTGTGCCTGGCCGCGCGGGGCGGGTCGGATGCCCTCGAGCCGGAACCGGCCCAGCGTCCGGTTGTCGGCGGCCATCTCACGTTCGCCCTGGAGCACCACGACGTCGACGGCCGACTGGTTGTCCTCCGCCGTCGAGAACGTCTCGCTCCGGCGCGCGGGGATGGTGGTGTTGCGCTCGATCACCTTCGTGCTCACGCCGCCGAGCGTCTCCACGCCGAGGGAGAGCGGGGTGACGTCCAGCAGCAGCACGTCGGAGACCTCGCCCTTGATGACCGCGGCCTGGATGCCGGCGCCGACGGCGACGACCTCGTCCGGGTTGACCGTCATGTTGGGTTCCTTGCCGGCGGTCAGCCGGCGCACCAGGGCCTGCACGGCCGGCATGCGGGTGGCGCCGCCGACGAGGATCACCTCGTCGAGGTCCTGCTCGGAGACCTTCGCGTCCGCCATCGCCTGGCGCAGCGGCGGCAGGCACCGCTCGAGCAGATCGGCCGTGATCTTCTCGAACTGCGAGCGAGTGATGGTGGTGTTGAGGTGTCTCGGGCCGTTCGCGTCGGCGGTGATGAACGGCAGGTTGACCTGGGTCTGGGAGACGGACGAAAGCTCGACCTTCGCCTTCTCGGCGGCTTCGAAGAGCCGCTGCAGTGCCTGCGGATCGTTGCGCAGGTCGATGCCGGTCTGGTTCTTGAAATCGTCGGCAAGGAAGTCGACCAGGCGGCGGTCCCAGTCGTTGCCGCCGAGATGGGTGTCGCCGGCGGTGGCGCGCACCTCGACGATCCCGTCGCCCACGTCGAGGACGGAGACGTCGAAGGTGCCGCCGCCCAGGTCGAAGACCAGTACGGTCTCGTGCGACCTCTTGTCCATCCCGTAGGCCAGCGCGGCGGCGGTGGGCTCGTTGATGATGCGCAGTACGTCCAGGCCGGCGATCCGGCCGGCGTCCTTGGTCGACTGCCGTTGCGCGTCGTTGAAGTAAGCCGGCACCGTGATCACGGCTTCGGTGACCTTTTCGCCGAGGAACTTGGCGGCGTCGTCGGCCAGTTTCCGGAGCACCATCGCCGAGATCTCCTCGGGGGCGTACTCGCGCCCGCGAACGAAGATCCGTACTGCGTCTTCCTTCCCGGCGGTGATGTCGTACGTGACTGTCTTCAGCTCGCTGGTGACCTCGCTGTACCGGCGGCCGATGAATCGCTTGGCCGCGGTGATCGTGCCTTTGGGATTGAGAACCGCCTGACGGCGGGCGAGTTCACCCACCAGCCGCTCGCCGCTCTCCGTGAAAGCAACGACCGAAGGCGTCGTGCGCGAGCCCTCAATATTGGGGATAACTGTCGGCTGGCCACCCTCGACGACGGCGATGACCGAGTTCGTAGTACCCAGGTCTATTCCTACTACCTTACCCACGATGACCTCCCGGTGGGAGCCTTCTGATGGAAGTGGCGGGGCCCCGGCAGTCCTCACGACCACGCTAGGACCGGCCGGACGAAGACCGCAACACGCCGCCACCCGGCGAACCAGTGCAAGACGGCGGAGCAGAGGCCGACACGTCCGCACGACGCGCCACCGCGCGTGCCGGGCCGACGGACGATCAATGTCAGCTCCGGCCGCTCCCGGCGGACGAGAGCCGGCCGAACTCGGTCTGCGCCAGGAGCCGGGCCGCCTCGTCCGCCACGTCGGCATCGACGAGCAGGTCGTAGCGATCGGCACTCAGCGCCGACACGGAGACGAAATCCCGCCGGCCCCGGCTGAACGCGTACATCAGCAGGCCCATCAGAGCACCGAGGATTGCGCCGAAGATGGCTCCGTAGAGCGCGAGCAGCGCCGCTGCCTGGACAGGATTGATCCAGTTGAACAGGCCGAAGATCCAGCCGATCAGCGCGCCCGTGACGGCACCAGCGAGCGCCGACCGGCCTGCCGCGGACGCCCAGGTCAGCCGGCCCGTGACCTTCTCGATCGTGTGCAGGTCGCGGCCGACGATGGCGGTCCTCTCCACCGGGAAGTGAAGGTCGGCAAGTCGATCGACGGCCCGTTCGGCATCGGCGTAGGTACTGAAGGTGGCGACCACTTTCTGCGACCCGACCGTGCGGCCGATCCCGGCCGCCCGGTCCGTCCCCCGCTCGCTCCGAGCATCATCGAGGCGCGGGTCACCGTGGTGGAGAACCCCTGCTCGAGGAGCACCGGCTCCAAGGTCATTCGATCGTGAGCCGCGGGCACCGTCCTCATCTGTCGCGAAATCGCCATCACCATGTGACATATCGATCGCCCCCACCCGACGTGGGTCGTGGTTGCACCACCGCGCAAAGCATCCAAGATGTCTCCCCGAACGACGCGGTCGTTCTCAGAGACTGCCCGCGTGCCGGATACCCAACCGAGTGCGCCCGAGATCCCCGGGGGCCGCGAGAACTGGCTCGTGTGCCTTGCGTACCAGGCATGGGGATAGATCATTGACCTGCTCCGCCACTTCGAGCACCAGATCACGCTGCCCGGAGACGTCGACCCCGAATCGGTGACGGCGAGCCTGGACAGCGGGGTGCTGGCCGTCCGGCTGGCGAAGGCCCGCAGCAGCCAGCCCCGCCACATCGAGATCTCCGGGCCCTCGGCGAGGCAGAGCGGCCGGACGATCGATGACGCCTCGGGCCCGGGCTGACCTGACCACGCCTTCCCTTCCTCGCGTGCCTTCCCCCAGGTGTTCAAGGGAGGTTCACAAGAGGCTTAGTACTGCAACGGCACTTGGTGGCAGGGTGTGCGCTGCTCGGGTGTTGTACATGACGTGAACGATGTTGATGTGGGGATGTGGCGGGACGAGCTTGACCGGGTATGTGAACGGGTCGGTGGCCGGTTCGCCCGGGCTGAGCCCCGAGCGCGGATGCGCCGGTATCTGGAGGGGCTGCTCTCCGAGCTGGAGCGCAAGAACGGCTGGACCATTGCCGAGCATGCCGAGGAGGTGTCGCCGGACGGGATGCAGCGGCTGCTGCGGACCGCCGACTGGGATGTCGACGCGGCCCGCGACGACGTCCGCGACTACCTGGTCGAACACCTCGGGACCCCGCAGGCGGTGCTGGTCATCGACGACACCGGGTTCATCAAGAAAAGAGCCTGCTCGGCAGGGGTGCAGCGGCAGTACACCGGCACGTCGGGCAAGAAGGACAACTGCCAGGTCGGGGTGTTCGCCGCCTACGTCACTGCGGACGGGCACGCGCTGATCGACCGGGAGCTGTACCTGCCCGAGTCGTGGACCTTGGATCGTGCCCGGTGTCGGGCCGCCGGGATCCCCGACACGGCCGAGATGACCACCAAGCCCCGTATCGCAATCACCATGCTGCAGCGGGTGCTCGACGCCGGGGTGCCGTGGGCCTGGTTCACCGCCGACGAGATCTACGGGCAGGTCAAGTACCTGCGGGTGTGGCTGGAGGAGCACGACCTGTTCCACGTGGTGGCCACCCGCCGCGACGACGACGTCCTGGCCCAGGGGTACGGCTATGGCCGCGCCGACCAGGTGGTGGCCGCGCTGCCGGCCCGGGCATGGCGACGGATCTCATGTGGCGACGGCGCGCACGGCCCCCGGGTCTACGACTGGGCGCGCGTGGCGATCCGGATCGGCTGGCGGCCCGGCCGCGGGCACTGGCTGCTGGCCCGCCGCTCGGTCCGCGACCCCGACAAGATCGCCTACTACATCTGCTACGGCCCACGCTCCACCGGCCTGGCCGAGCTGGCCCGGGTCGCCGGCGCGCGGTGGCCGGTGGAGGAATGCTTCCAACAGGCGAAGAACGAGACCGGCCTGGACGACTATCAGGCCCGCACCTGGTGCGGCTGGTACGCGCACACCACCCTGTCCATGCTGGCCCTGGCCTGGCTCGCGGTGATGCGAGCACAGGCTCAAAAGGGGGCGCCGCTGGCGGCGGCGACGGCGAACTGATCCCGCTGACCGTGCCCGAGATCGGGCACCTGTACGCCGCCCTGCTCACCCCGCTGTCCCCCGACGAACAGGCCGTCGGGTACTGGTCAGACTGGCGCCGCCACCGCCAGTGGCAAGCCCGCCGAAGCCACTACAAGCGCTACGGCCACGACTGGCCACAAGTGCCGTTGCAGTACTAACCAAATGACCGAACTCAGATTCGAGGTCGACCGCATACGGAGCCGCCAGCCGCGCGCCGGCCGCCACCGTGCGCGCCTTCTCCGTCACCGCGTCTGGGCCGACCAGGAAGTCGGCTGGCTCCGAGGTACCAAGAACAATTATGGGTGGGCGTTGCGTGCCTCGGTGACGGCATCCACCACGTCGGACGCGGTCACCGTGCCTCGCGCCGCGATGGAGCGGGCCTTGCTCGGCGGCCTCCTCCGTGGTCAGCATGACCGCCTCCTCCTCGAGCAGAAGACGGACATACGCCTGCAGGGACTGCCCAGTTCGTCCGATCATCTGGCGGACCGCCCGTCAACTTGTCGGTGGCTTGCGGCAGACCGCGGGATCGTGGCCATACCCGCTGCCGCACGAGACCTCGGGGCGCGAGGCTCCCACGCGAAGGTCGCTGACGCCGACCCCGTCGGGCCGGTTTCCGCCGCCGCGGCGGCCGTGCTCGCCGCGGTTCCGGGCTGGTGGGCGGCCCGCGCCCGCGAGGCCGGCCTGTCGGGCAGGTGGCTGGACGTGACGTCCGCCGTCGCCGCCACGCCGCCGGCCCTTCCCCGCGAGACCAGCCCGGATCCCTCCATCACGGCCCTGACGTCGAGCGAGGGCCTGGGGGCCGCATCCGCGGCCGCTCTCCCATCAGAGGTCCGGGCACGGCACGGCAGGCATTACACCCCGCCCGGGCTCGCCGAACATCTGTGGACGATGACCCGACAAGCCCTCGGTCACCCGATCCGCGCGACAAGACTGCCGGGCCTCGTCCGGGACCGCGCGTGCGGCGCCGGCGCCCTCCTCCTCCCGGCGTTGCGCGAACACGTGCGTGCTTCCGCGCGGACGGACCCTCAACTGACCCGACCTCGGCGCTCCTCCGCAGAGGATCCTCCGTCCTGTATCCGCCACCGTCGCGAGAGTGCAAGACTACGGTCGATGACGTAGAGCGTCGCCGCTAGCGAAGATCACTAATCGGGTCGAGAGCTACTGACACGGTCTGCCTCTCCCGAGTGGGTTCTCTGTGAGCGCGGATGAGAGTAGATTGGACAACGCGCGGATGGTCGTCTGCTGTCGGAAACGGCGGCACCCGCAGAAGGCGGCTTCAGCCGGCCGACGCGCCTACAGGGCCGCCGCCCACGGGTAGGCGGCTCCTGTCGTTTCGTTCCAAGGGTGGACCTTGAGGCCGTAGGACGTGATCGGCCGACCAGGTCAGCGGTAGAGCCGAGGCGCCAACTCTCGCAGATACCGATCCTCGGTGTTGCCGTACTGGTCCTGCTCGAAGGCGGGGAAGGTCGCAGACGCGGCCATGTCAGCCAACTGAAGACCCTCGACCCGGCTCGGTGCGGTGACGGTAAAGGGGGGACCGGGTAGCGTGGGCGCGTGCTCCGGTCCCCCGGTTGTCCGTTCTCCTGTTGCCGGAGGCGGGGTGGACGTCTACGGCTTTCGGGCTACGGCGCCGTAGCCGTCCACCGCTTCGCCGGCACTGTTGGCGTCCGGGCGCCACAGCGAGATCGACACCACGCCCGGCTCCAGGAGTTCCAGGCCCTCGAAGAAACGGGCGACCTGCTGCGGGCTGCGCAGGATGTAGGGGACCGCGCCGGTGTCGTCGTAACCCTGCTGGGCCTCGTCGAACCCCTCGCTGGTGTCGGTGCTGTCCCATAGCACCAGGTAGCTGCCGGACGGGACGGCCGCCACCACCCTCGCCACGATCGACCGGGCCTCGTCGAAATCGGCGACGTGGCCGAGTACCCCCATGAACAGGACCGCGATCGGCTTGGTGAAGTTCAGTACGTTCCTGGCGTCGGACACGATCTGGTCCGGATTGTGGAAGTCCGCGTCGACGTAGGTCGTCACACCTTCCGGCGTGGTGTTGGTCAGCAGTGCGCGGGCATGCGCCAGCACGAGCGGGTCGTTGTCGACGTAGACGACACGGGATTCCGGGGCGATGCGCTGGGCGACCTGATGGGTGTTGTCCAGGGTTGGCAGACCGGTGCCGACGTCGAGGAACTGACGGATGCCCGCCTCACCGGCCAGGTGGCTGACAGCACGGATGAGGAACTGCCGGGACTGCTTGGCCAGCGGGACAATGCCGGGAAAAGCGGCGACGTAGGCGTCGCCGGCCTCCCGGTCGACCGGGTAGTTGTCCTTGCCGCCCATCCAGTAGTTCCAGATCCGGGCCGAGTGCGGCACGGTCGTGTCGATTGTCGAGGGCGCCTGGTCATCGGCGGGTACCACCGATGTGAAGTCCCATTCGGCGTTGTCGCCCTGCTCGCTCACAGCATCTCCATGGACGTCAGCTCGGCTCGGGACACCCTACGGGGATCCCGGAACCCGGACATGCACCGGATTCACGCGCATTCTTCCAGACCGCGAACGTGACATCCCGCACGGGCGATCCCGAAGCGGCCGCCCGCGGATATCTGCATAGGGCGACCGTAGAGTGACGGTAGGGCATTCAGCGTGGCTCCGTTGCAGCAACTGCCCGTTATGCCCGCAAAGATGCCTTGCATTACCAGATCAACCGGCCAAGAGGCAGCTTGCGGCCAGGCCATCCAGACCGCATTCGATGACTCTTAGGCAAGATCGCAAATTCCAGTCACGATCACCGCAACGAGTACGGACAGCGGCGGATGCGAGCGTACGCGGACGGCCATCTGCCGTCGGAAACACCCCACCTGCCAAGATGAGATGAGACAGCCACCGGACGAGCTCGCGGCCGTCACCGACCACGCCGACACAGTCGCGTTGGATCACGGTTCACCGGCGTGCTGTTTCACAGGTGATCTATGTGCTATCTCCATGGTCAACTGCGTGCTAAACCCTTGATCATGATTGCCCGCGTGCGCATACGCCCCTCGCTTGCTCGACACAGAGCCTGCTGGCCAGATGCCAGGACGGACACAGTCACCCCGACATGAGCACCCACCCAGATTGGGCCCCAGCGTCCCTGCTCAACACAACAGATCATGAATTTGCGCGATCTCGTCGAGATCCTGGCCACCGGCCGTCCCAGCAGCAGACAAACAGCCCTGCCCGGCGCACAGGGAGGGACCCGCCAGAGGTGACAGTCAGGACAGGGCGGCGTTTGATACTACCGCTGGCGATAGTATCAACAGCGGTAGTATCCCAGCCGGTGGACGGTGGCCATGGTCGATTTTGTGGGGCGGGAGCGGGAGCTGGCTACGCTGGACGGGCTGCTGCGGGAGGTGGAGGCGCAGGTCGGATCGTCGCGGCCGGGCAGGTGCCTTCTCGTCCGTGGGCGGCGGCGGATCGGCAAGTCCAGCCTGGTCGAGGAGTTCGTCGACCGAGCCGGCGTTCCCGCGGTGTTCTTCACCGCCGCCGGAGCGTCCGCCGACGTCGAACTGGAAGCGCTGCGGGAGGCGGTCGCCGCGTCCACGCTGCCGGAACGGACGGTGTTCACCGACTCGGTGCCCGGGAACTGGAGCGCGGCTCTGCGGCAACTGGCCGGGATCCTCCCCGACGACCGTCCGAGCATCGTGGTCATCGACGAGGTGCCGTACCTGATGGACCGCGTCGACGCGTTCGAGGGGGTGCTGCAACGCGCCTGGGACCGGGAGCTCAGCCGCCGGCCGGTACTGCTTGTGCTGATCGGGTCGGACCTGTCGATGATGGAGGCGTTGGGCTCGTACGGGCGGCCGTTCCACCAGCGCGGGCAGGAGATGGTGCTGGGCCCGCTCAACCCCGCCGAAGTCGGGCAGATGCTGCGGCTGGGCCCGGCCGAGGCGTTCGACGCGGCACTGGTGACCGGCGGGCTGCCGCTGATCTGCGCGGCCTGGCCGGCGGGTGGGGATCTGTGGTCCTTTCTCGCCGCCGAACTGGCGAATCCCGTCTCCGCGCTGCTCGTCTCCGCCGAACGCTCGCTCGCCGCCGAGTTCCCCGGCTCGGCGAACGCCCGAGACGTACTGTCCGCCATCGGCAGCGGAGAAAGCGCGTTCACCAACATCGCCCGTGCGGCCGGTGTGATGGCGCACACCAGTCTCGCCCGCTCGCTCGAACTTCTCGTCAGCAAACGGATCGTGGCAGCCGAACTGCCTGTCTGGACCACTCGCTCGAAGGAACGCCGCTACCGCGTCACCGACCCCTACCTGCGGTTCTGGCTACGGTTCATCGGCCCGTACCTGCCGGAGATCGAACGCCGCCGCGGCGACCTCACCCTGGCCCGGATCCGCGACGGCTGGACGTCCTGGCGTGGCCGGGCGGTCGAACCGCTCCTGCGCGACTCCCTCGCCCGCCTGCTGCCCGACCAGACGCTGCCCGCCGCCCCGGCCGTCGGCTCCTACTGGAACCGGCCGAACACCATTCAGATCGACATCGTCGGTGCCGACCGGGAACCGGTCGCCAAGGAGCTCTACTTCCTCGGCTCCATCAAATGGTTGGAACGCTCCGCGTTCGACCACCACGACCTCGCGGTGCTACAGAAATACCGGGCCGCGCTCACCGACGAGCCGCTCCCCCTCGTCGCGGTCAGCCTCGGCGGAGTCACCGCCACCGGCCTCACCGCCACCTACGGCCCAGCCGAACTCCTCACCGCCTGGCAGACAACCTGAGCAGACGGAATTCGCCAGCCCGCCGTCCGACGAGGCGCAGACCGCGAACCGACGCTCTCCGGTAACACATGACGCCTCGGAGTCATCCAGTCGCCACCATGACCCCAGCACCGGCCACGCTCAGCGATCGGTAAGGCTTCCCGCGTCCTGTCTCGTTCACTCTTGACTGATCTGGTTACAGCGTACACGCTGGTTACAGCGTAACCATGACAGCCGGAGGGGAACCATGACCACGAGCAGCACGCGACGGCGGCCCGGGACGGTCGCGCACGCGTTCGCCGACCTGATGAACGATCACGATCCGGACGCGGTCGACGGCTTCATCGCGGCGGACTACATCAACCACAACGCGTTCGTCGAGGACGGGCGCGAGGCGAACCGGGCGTTCTGGACGCAGTGGTTCGCCGCGTTCCCGGACACCGAGGTCAGCCTTGACGACGTCCTCGTCGACGGGGACCGGGTCGCCGGCAGATTCACCTACCGGGCGACGTTCCAGGGCCCTTTCATGGGCCTGCCACCGACCGGGCGCCCGGTGGTGATGCACTCGATCGACATCTGGCGCGTGGTCGACGGCATGGCCGTGGAGCACTGGGACCAGCTCGACGGGCAGGCGTTCTTCGCACAGCTCACCGGAGACGCCGACAACCGATGACGATCGACGCGCAGGACGACCAGGACGGCACAGACGGCCCGGCACCGACGCGTGCGCGGCGGCGCCGGGAGCGGGAGCGCGCCGCCGCCCGTGAGGCGATCCTGTCCGCCGCGCGGGAACTGGCGCGAAGCGAGGGCTGGGAGACGGTGACGATGCGGCGGCTGGCGGAACGCATCGACTACTCCGCGAACTTCGCCTACCGCTACTTCACCGGCCGTGACGACATCCTGCTCACCCTCATCCGCGACGGGTTCGCCCGGCTGCGCGACACGATGGACACCGCAGGCCGACGGCCGGCGACCGAATCCCCCGCCGGAGCGTCCGACACGGACGTCCCGGACATCCTGAACGGCACAGACGTCCTGAACGGCACAGACGTCGCGGCCATCCGGCGGGCCGCACATGCCTACCTCGACTTCGCCCTGGCCGAACCCGACCTGTATCAGCTCATGTACGGCCTGGGCGGCGTGCGCATGCCCGCCGCCGACACCTGGGTCGAGGGGCAGGCCGTCGGCGACGTCCTGACCGGGCTGCTCGCAGCCGCCGGCGACCGGCAGCCCGAGCAGCATGTGCTGCAGCTGTGGGCCACGGCGCACGGGCTGGTCGCGCTGCTGGTCGTCGGCCGCGTCGACGTCGACTCCGCCGCGCTGCACGCCCTGCTCGAGGAGGCACTGACCGACTGCCTCACCCGCGCCCTGCCCGCACCGGCGTCACCCGCGTCACCCGCGTCACCCGCGTCACCCC
>NZ_CAKKTL010000029.1:2452-10640 GCF_920664355.1 Protofrankia sp. CiP1_Cm_nod2 | reverse complement strand
GGCGCAGCAGCCGATCAGCCACGGAACCGACTGACAAACCGACCGAAAAGAGGCAGTTGTGAGCAGCCTGGCCACCGCCGCCGCGCTCGTCGCAGTCGCGGCTGCCGCGATCATCTATGGCACCGATGTCTTCTCCGCGCTCGTACTGCGCCCTGCCGCGGTCGATGCCGCTGACGCCTCCGTGGCCGACCTGATCGGCCGGGTCCACGAGTACGGAGATCGCCGGCTGCCCGTGCCCGGAGCGGTCTCCGTCCTCGCCGCGGCGCTCGCCACCGTGGCCAGCGACACCAGCCCCGCGCGCATCGGCGGCACGACAGCGCTGGCCGCGCTGCTGGCCTGGCTCGCGATCTACGTACGCGTCAGCGCGCCGATCAACAAGCGGCTCCGCGCGGCCGCGGCCAGCCACACCGTCCCGGCGGACACCCGGGCCCTCCAGCAACGCTGGGACAGCGTCATCTGGGCCCGGGCCGCCCTGCAGACCATCGCGCTGGCCGGTCTACTCGTCATCATCCTCGGTCGATGACCAGGAGACCTGTCCAGCGACCAACGTGCCCAGTTACCGAAAGTGTGGTGAACATGGATCCACGGCAGACCGCCGACGCGGTCGCGCAAGCCATGACATCTCGCGATCACGCGGCGCTCATGGCCCTGTACGCCGAGGACATCGTCTTCAGCTCGCCCGTCACCGCCGTGCGGTTCACCGGCAAGGCAGAGGTGGGCGCGCTCATGGCTCACGTCCTCGCCGGTTTCCAGAGCTGGGAACGCACCTTCGTGTTCACCGGCGACGACGAGTGCGTGTTCGGCGCCCGCGGGCGCATCGGCGGCCACGACATCGACCTGGCCGAACACTTCCGTCTGGACCCGGCCGGACGCGTGGCCGAGATCAGCATCTACGGACGCCCGCTGGCCGGCATCGCCGCCATCGCCGCTGTCGCCGCCCCACCACTCGCCGCCCGCCACGGCCGCAACCGTGAGCGCCTGGTCGGCCTGATCTCCCGCGGTCTCCCCGGCGCCCTGGCCCGGGGAGACCGGCTCATCACCCGTCTGGCCCGCTGAAACACGGCCCCGCTGGCGGAGCGGCGCCCCTCACTGGCCATGGTCAACCAGCATCATGATCCCCCAGCGGCAACCGCGGGCGCGTTGCTACACCCGCGGCAGTTCGCACCTTTCGAGCCCCCAGCAGCCATCTCGGGAGGCCCGCAGACGCCCCCAGCAGACGGAGCGAAGCCGATCAAAGATCGGCAAGCAAGGCAACCCACGCACCGTAGAGGTTACTCAGCCGCCGAGCGGCATGGTCACGACAGTGGTCCATCGGTAGACCCGCTCGTCGCGGTTGAGGTCGATGAGCTGGATCGCGCGGACGGTGGTGGTGACGCTCATCGGTTCGACCGCGAAAAGACGCTGACGTAGCGGCTCCGCCGAGGTGTCCGCGCCGGAATAGGCGACGGAGACGTGTGGGGTGAAACCGTCGGCGGTTTCAGGCACCCTTTCGGGCCCCCACACGTCGGCGATCGCGGCTCGGACGGTGGCGCGTAGTTCCTCCACTGGCTGCCACGGGGCGGTCTGGAGCATGACGGCTTCCGGGTCCGCGTCCGCCGGCCCGAGGGTCAGGTCGAACGGATCGAGCTGGCGGCAGCGTGTACACGCCGCGGTGATGATGCCGTTCAAGTCCCCGGGGGTGCCCTCGTCGGCGAAGCCGACTCCCTGCATGGTCAGGTGCAGGCCCTCCGCGGGCACCAGGTCGAGGGTCGGCAGAGTGAGTGCCTGCTGATAGCGGTCAGCGAGGTCGACCACGTCGGAGGCGCCGTCGAAGGTGATGTGGAACGGTAGAACGACCGGCCGATCTTCCAGCCGGGGCGCCACCACCAGTGCTCCCGCATCCGTTCCAACCGGGCGAACGCTTCCCGGCGGGCATCGACATGCCGCTGCTCCCGAGTCATACCGGGGAGGCTAGCCACCGGGCAACGCCGGCCGTGCGCTGTTCTGCCAGTCAGCGGCCAACTCGGCCAGATCCCGCATGGGCGCGGCCGGCAGAAAACGACGGCCGGCGTCGAGGAACTGCGTGAGAACTTCCGGGGGCCAGTCCAACGGCCCGTCATCCCACGGCAGAACCTGATCTTTCAGGCCGTAGATCTCTCCGTGAGCTGTCCACATACGTAACCCCCCAGTTGTAACAAGCCCCCTGCGCGGGAGTGCAGGCCGGCCAACATCACTACCCACGCGGTCATCCCGACGTCCAT
This sequence comes from Protofrankia sp. CiP1_Cm_nod2, assembly GCF_920664355.1. NCBI lineage: Bacteria > Bacillati > Actinomycetota > Actinomycetes > Frankiales > Frankiaceae > Protofrankia > Protofrankia sp. CiP1_Cm_nod2. The sequence goes on along the minus strand of NZ_CAKKTL010000029.1, from coordinate 8,400 downwards.
GACGACCGTGATCCGGCCCGTAATCCGGGAACGATGCGCGGTGGCGCCGGGGCGTGCTGGCACCGGCGTTGTCGGTACGCCCGGTTCGCTCATGGCGGTCTGTTCTCTGCGCTGCTGGAAGGACGCGCCGGCCCGCAGCCACGCCCACGGGCAGCGTCGGCAGTAGGCGTGGCGCGCGGGCCGGCGCGCGTTCGGGCAGGCCCCCGCCCTGCTCACCAGGCACGGACGGCGGGGGCCTGCGTCTTAGGTCCCCGTGCGGGGAGAGTGGAACGGGAAAACGATCGGGACGACACGGCCGTCGAGCCCGCAGCTTGTCGCGTGATGATCTACGGCGGCTACGGTCGGGAACGGCAGACGAACCTCGACCGGCTGCTGTCCTGGGCCGTAGACGATGACGGCGTACAGCACCGCGTCCGCCGGCGTGTCCGGCCGGGGCAGAGTCCGGATCGTGCAGGTCCCGGTATGTGGCACGACATCCCCCAATCGCCTGTTGGTTGCGCGGCCGGCCGGGTTATCGTGCCGACGCGACACATTTCATGACGGTGCGCGACAGCCGACTAGCTGTGACGAGGTGAGCTGCCGTTGACACACACGTCACGCGCATCTCACGCACGTGTTGTCACACCGTGGCGGAAGGCACACAGGTGAACGATCAGGCCGCGGTCGAGTACCTCGCCGGCCGCATCCGCGCGCTGCGCCTCGCCGCGGGCATTCGCAGCCTCGCCGAGCTCGCCCGGCGCACCAACCTGGACCGGGCCGGGATCAGCCGGGCCGAAAGCGGCCGGAACCTGCCGTCCGAAGTCGTCGTGAAGGCCATCGACACCGCGGTAGACGCGGGCGGAGAGTTAGTAGAACTCCGCGCGCGGATCCACCGGACGAGGATCGGTGCCGGTGACCCGCGGGAGGGGGTGGGCGTCACGGACCGGCGGCAGATGTTGGAGGCGGGCGCGTTCACCATGCTGTCCGCGCTCGCCGCGGACACCTCCCGGGAGATCGCGCACGGTGACCCTGACCCGCTGACGCTCGCGGACATCGATGACGACATCGACCGGATCGCCGCGGTCTACGCCGTCACCCCGCACACTGTGCTCCTCCCCCAGGTCGAACGGCGCTGGTTGCAGGTCGACACCGCGCTGAAGGGCCGGACCAGCCTGGCCGTACACCACCGGTTGAGCCTGGCGGCCGGGCGGCTGTCCTACTTCGCTTCCCGGCTGGCGTTCAACGTCGGTGACTTCACCACGGCCCGGCATCTCGCCGTGCTCGCCGGACAGTACGCCGAGCAGACGCAGGACGCGGTGCTGCTCGCGTCGGTCGCCGGGATGCACTCGGGCATCGCCTACTACCGGAAACGGTATGACGTGGCCGTGTCCGTCTTCGGCGGGTATCCGCCCGATCCGCCGTACCTGCGGGCCCGGAACGCGGCCTACCGGGCGCGCGCCCACGGACGCCTCGGTAATGCGACCGCGGCCCGGGCCGAGCTGGCACTGATGCACCGTTCCCTGACCGACGAACCGCCACAGCCAGGGGATCTCCCGCTCGGAGAGGCCGCGGCAGGCATGTTCGCGGCGAGCGCCCTCACGTCGATCGGATACGGCCAGGAGGCGGAGCCGTGGGCACGGCGGTCCGTGGCCGCGCACGAGGCCACCGGGCCGCAGGTGAACCGGGAGGAGTGGGGGCATGCCCTGCTCACCCTGTCCGCGGCGTTGATCTGCCGGGACCATCCGGACCCGGAAGAGGCTGCCCGGGTCGGCGTCCAGGTCCTGGACGTCGTCGACGGCCACCCCACCCACACCGTGACCCAGCGCGCCGGGGAGATGCTGGGCATGCTGGCGGACTATCGGACCCTGCCCGCCGTGGTCGACTTCCGCGAACGGCTCGCGGCCGCGCCACGTCCGGCGCTGACGGCATGAGTGGCCTGTCCGGCGAGCCAACCGTGCTCGTTGTGCCGACGGTGGTCACGGACCGGCTGATCCTGCGCTGCTGGCGGCCGGCGGACATCGACCCGTACGCGGCGATGAACGCCGACGAGGAGACCATGCGCTACCTCAACGGCCCGTTCGACCGAGCCGGCACCGAGCGGCTGATCACCCATCTGGCCGGCATGTGGGTGCTGCTCGGGTATGGCATGTGGGCGGTCGAGGACAAGGCCACCGGCGAGTTCCTGGGCCGGGCCGGGTTGTACTACGCCGACGGCTGGCCCGGGGTCGAGGTCGCCGTGTCCATCCGCCGGGACCGCTGGCGGCAGGGACTCGGTACGGAAGCGTGCCGTGCCTCGATCACCTGGGGATTCACCACCCTCCCCGTGGACGAGATCATCACGTTCCCCAACCGGGACAACGCCGGGATGAACGGGGTCGCCCGCACGCTCGGCATGGTGTTCCAGGGTGAGGCATCAGCCATCGGCCCGTGGCGGGACAGCAACCTGTACAGCACCACCCGGGAGAAGTGGGCTGCGGCTATCGGCAGCTGACCGGGCCACGCGCTGACTGTGCATCAGGTCGGATCATCCGTGCGCTGGACGGAGCGTCGTTGCGCTGTCTGCTGGCGGAGCTCCGCCGCAACCCGGTCATGCTGGGCATTCCGCTCGAGGCGGTGGGCGGCACACAGAACATCATCGGGCGGTTGGGGCTCGGCGCAGTCGTCGTGCTCGCAGGTCACATAGCAATCTTGCTACCCGGCAAGATGGGCCGCGAGGGCGTAGGCGGCGTGGCGGTCGAGGTTGTGCCGGGCCCGGTCGTATCGGCGGGTGGTGCGCGGGTCGGCGTGGCCGGCGGCGTCCTGGACGTCGCGCAGGCTCACCCCGGCGTCCACGTGTGCGCGGCGGTGTGCCGGAACTGGTGCGGGTGCAGGCCCTTGATGCCAGCCGCCTCGCCGCGGCGCCACAGCATCTGACGGATGCCGTCGGCGCTGAACGAGCCCCGGCCCTTCTCCCCAAGCCACAGTGCGTCGGTCTTCTTCGCCCAGCGGTCTTTGCTGCGTACCCGCAGGTACCGCTCCAAGGAGATGCCTGTCTTCGAGCCGAACGGGACGGCGCAGCCCTTCCGCCCCTTCGCCAGGATATGGATCACGTCCTGGGTGAGGTCGACGTCTTCCACGGTCAGATTCGCGATCTCGGCGCGGCGGGCACCCGTGTCCATGAACAGGCAGATGATCGCCTCGTCGCGGCGGGAGACCAGGTCCCGGCCGGCGCATCCGGCGAGCAAGGTCCGGATCTGATCGTCGGCGAGAACCGGCACCGGCTGTTCGGGGACGACCGGCGGGCGCATCCGGTCGAGCGGCGACCGGTCGAGATCCTCTTCCTCGGTGAGCCACTGGCCGAACTGCTGCAAGGCCCGGAAGACGAGGGACACGGTTGCTGGGGCCTGGCTGGCCGCGTAGTCGGCGAGGAAGGCTTCGACGTGGAACGTTCCAGCTCCGCCGGGTCGGTCGGGCCGTCGTTCGCGGCGAGGTGGCGGACAAGGTCGTCGGCCGCGCCGAGATACAGGGTGCGGGTGCGGACGGAGAGGGTCCGACCTTCCAGCGACCGGCTTCACTGGCGTACCAGCGACCCCCACGAACCATGGTCAACAGGACTCATGATCGAACAGTTTAGCGCTGTCTGTCCAACGTGCTCCGCTCGCAAGCCAGCGGCCGAAGCTGAAAACCGCTGCGGTGTAAGGGATTGTGGGCGCGGCAGGGATCGAACCTGCGACCACTCGCTTGTAAGGCGAGCGCTCTCCCGCTGAGCTACGCGCCCGGGATGCTCGTAAGCGTACGCAACAGCGCACGGCTGTGGGGGATGGATGCCACGGAAACCGGTGCCCGGTACGGATGTCGACGTCGTCCGTGCCGGGGAACGTCCGTCCGGGCCCGGCGCGGGGTTGCCGGCTGTCCGGGCGCGCCGCTGGCCCGTGCGTGTGCCCGCTTGGCCCTGCCGCCGGTCGGACGGGCCGAGCGGGCACACGTCACCGGTCACCTCAGGCTGTGGCCCAGCATCCGGGCGAGGGCGGCCTCGACCTCGGCGCTGAGTTCGGGGGGTGCGGGCACCGGCTGTGCGGGCGCCTCCCCCGACGCCGAGGCCGAGGCCGGGGTCGACGTCGACGTACGGATCGGAAGAGCAGAGCCGGCCGGAAGATCAGGACCGGACAGGGCCGGCTGGATCTCCCGGCCGCAGTCCTGGCATGAGATCAGGCCGAGAGCCTTGGCCAGGTGTGTCGAGCCGCAGTTGCCGCAGCGGTCGAGGGTCTGCGACCAGCCGACCGTCTGCTGGCACTGCGGGCAGAACAGCACCTGCTCACCCGCCACGACCGCCCGCCGCCACGGGCTGGCTCCCCGGGTGGGGTCGGTCTGGCGGGTGTGACAACGAAAGCACGGCATCCTGCAACCTGATGTGACGGGAAAGAGCGGGTGCAGCCTACAGCGCGGCGAGCGCCTTGAGGTACTCGGTGTGGTCCCGGGCCTCACCGGGGCCGTTCACGATCTTCCAGTGGACGACGCCCTCCTTGTTGATGATGAAGGTCGCCCGGACGGCGAATCCCTTGCTCTCCTCGAAGACGCCGTAGCTGCGCGCCACCTCGCCGTGCGGCCAGAAGTCGGCCAGCAACGGGAAGTCGTATCCCTCGCGCTCCGCCCACACCTTGTGGGCGTAGGGCGAGTCGACCGAGACCGCGAGAACCTGCACATCGTCGTTCTGGAACGACGAGAGATCGTCGCGGACCGCGCAGAGCTCGCCCTGGCAGATACCGGTGAAGGTCAGGGGGTAGAACAGGAGGACGACGTTACGCCGCCCACGGAACTCCGAGAGTGCGACCTCCTCGTTGTTCTGATCACGCAGGGTGAAGTCAGGGGCGATGCTGCCCACGTCGACGGCCACTGGCACATCCTCTCGACAGTAACGGTGTGTATTCGGATAAGGGGCGGCTGGCCACCCGTTCCCAGCATGCCATCTGATCGGCCCCTGGATCAGGATCCCCCGCGCCGGTGGCCGCCCGCGCCGGCGCCGCCGGCCACCACCTCCCGCCGGCCTCCTGTCACCTCCTGTGCTTCCCGGTCCGTCATACGGCGCCGATGTGGCCGGAGGCTACTGGTCGGATGTCCTGGCCGGTAACGTTCATCCCGTCCCGTCGACCCGGACGCGCCTGCCGTCACCCCGCTCCCACTCGCTTCACGCTTCCATCCGTTTCACCGGGTGTATCCGCTTCCTTCGGCGGCGGACGCCTCGCGCGGCTGCCGGGCGGTCTGCCGGTGTTGTTCCGATCGGCCCGGATCGGCACATCCGTCGGGGTGTATGAAACCGCGAGGGATGTACGAGACGACGGCACACGAAAAAGCAGGGAGCACGGTGACCGATCAGAATTTCGGTCCGTATGGTCAACATGAGTACGGACAGCAGCCGCCTGGGCCACACAGCACGAATCCGTACGACCAGCCCCCGCCGGGGGATCGTCACAGCAGCCTCGGACACGGGGACCAGCCCGGCTACGGGGACCAGCCCGGGCACGGAGGCCAGTTGGATACGGGGCCGGGTACCTCACGCCGGGCGCCCCTGTGCCCGACGTCTACCCGCAGCCGGTGGGCGCGGGTATCCGCGGCCGACGGCGCAACCCCTTCGCGTCCTGGCTCGGCCTGCCTCTGATCACCTTTGGCATCTACGACATCGTGTGGGTCTACAAGACCAACAAGGAGCTCAACGCCTACGACCGGCGGATCGACGTCAACCCGGTCCTGTCGGTGCTCGCGGTGACGCTCGGAGGGCTCCTGATCGTGCCGTCGCTCGTGGCCGTGTGGCGGCTGGGCACCCGCGCCCGCCAGGCCCAGCGGGCGGCCGGCCTGCCCGAGCTGAGCGCCGGTGTCGCGTTCGTCCTCTGGCTCGTCGGCGGCGGCCCGCTGTACCTCCAGTATGAGATCAACAAAATCTGGGACCGTTACCCGGGCTCGGTGGAAGGACAGCAGGTACCTCTGTACGCCTG
>NZ_CAKKTL010000029.1:0-1961 GCF_920664355.1 Protofrankia sp. CiP1_Cm_nod2 | reverse complement strand
ACCTGTACGCCTGACCTGTACGCCTGGACGAGCCTGTACGTGCGCCTGGCTCGCCGGCCAGGCGCACGGAGGCGCACGGAGGCGCACGGAGGGATGGCCACACGGCGGGACGGCCATACAGCCCCGCCGGCCAACACGGCGGGGACCGCGTCCGCGGCCGTCCGCCCGGATGGGAGACCATGTCCTCCCGGGCGGGCGGTCTGAACGGCGTCCGCGACCGCCCGTCCGGGCACGATCGGGGCAAGTGTGCCGGCGGGTACGCCTTCCGGCCCGGTGGGTGTACCCACCAGCACACTCGCGTCGGTCTTCTCCGATGGCCGGCACTCGGCGGTGGGCACCCACCGGCCGAGTACCGGCCGCCGCGAGACCGCCCGGCGGGGATGCCCACGGCGCACGGCGACACCGGCCACCCGTCCTCGTCCTCCCGGTTGAGGCCCCCTGTCCTCCCGGTTGAGGGGGGCCCGCCCTGGTGGACGGCCAGCGCCCTGGCGGACGGCTAGCGGTGCCGGACCCGTTGGGACTTGGGAGCGGCAAGCCGCATGCCGGCCCACTCGGTGGCGACGCTGACGGTGCTCGTCTGCACCAGGCCGACGGCCGGCACCGCCTCCAGCACATCGCTGGGCTCCACGTGGCCGGGCCGGCCGGCCTTCGGTGTCAGCAGCCAGATCACACCGGCCTCCGACAACTGGCGGCGCGCGTCGATGAGTGCCTCAACAAGGTCGCCGTCGTCGTCCCGCCACCACAGCAGCACGACATCGACCACATCGTCGGAGTCCTCCGGGACGAGTTCCGTTCCGCTGGCCGAGGTGACGGCGTCGAGAAGATCATAGGCGATGTCGTTGTCTTCGTTGAGCGACTGAACCAGTACCCCGGGCGTAATGCCCAGACGTTCCGCACGCCGCTGACCCTCGGCGTTCGCCGCGGTCGGACTCACCCTCAACAACCTCCTGCTCGTGTCAGCTGCCCGCGGGCACGCCGCCCGTGAGCACCGGCTGTACGGCACGGCGGTTGTTCGATCCACCTGCTGCGCGCACCACCGTGGACCTAGTCCACCGGAGCACCCCGGGGCAGCGCAAGTGCCACGCCGGTAGTTGTGGACAAAGGTGCCACCCGTACCGGCTCATCCGGACAGAAACGAGAGTCGAACAGTGCGTTCAGGATTGTCCACGTTGAGATCCACGAGCGCGATCGACTGCCACGTCCCCAGGAGCAGGCGGCCGTCGAGGACCGGCACGGTCAGCGACGGGGAGATCAGCGCCGGCAGGACGTGCGAGCGCCCGTGGCCCGCCGAGCCGTGCGCGTGCCGCCAGCGGCTGTCCGCCGGCAGCAGCTCGCCGAGCGTGGTGAGCAGGTCGGCGTCGCTGCCCGAGCCGAGCTCGAGCAGGGCGACTCCGGCGGTCGCGTGCGGGACGAACACCGACAGCAGCCCGTCCCCGCGCCCGGCCACGAACCGACGGGCATCATCGGTGAGGTCGTGGACACGCTCCGTCCCGCCAGTGTGTACGGACACCGTGGTCGTCTCCATGCCCCGCCCTCTCCCGGCCTTCTTCCCCGTACTTCCCCGCGCTTCCCCGCGCTTCCCCGCACCGCCGCCACTTCCCCGCACCGCCAGCGCGCGCCCACGCCCGGGGGGATGCCGCGCGCCCGTGCCCGGGGGTTCCCGTCTCCAGACCCGCGAGAACCGGCGCTTCTCCTCGTGCTGCCCGCCCCGGTGCCGCCCCCGCATCCCGCATCCCGCATCCCGCATCCCGCATCCCGCATCCCGCATCCGCTCTCATTGTGCCGCCCCCGTCCCGGCGCCCTGGGATGTTCCACGGACTCCCCGGCGGGCCGGTGGGCCCGCGGGGGCTGTCACGGGCCCGCCACCCGGCCCGGCCACCCCGACGGCCCGGCCCACCAGCCCCGGCCCACCAACCCCGGCCCACCGGCCCCCGCCGGCCCGGCGCCGTCCCGCCCTGGCC
>NZ_CAKKTL010000028.1:23545-34798 GCF_920664355.1 Protofrankia sp. CiP1_Cm_nod2 | reverse complement strand
GGACGTCATCGAGACGCAGAGCAGGCTGCGCGGCCTGCTGCGGGCCACCCGGACGGTCATCGCCGACCTCAGCCTGGAGGTGGTGCTGCGCCGCATCGTGGAGGAGGCCTGCCAGCTGGTCGACGCCCGGTACTGCGCCCTCGGGGTGATCGCCAGAGAAGGACATCTCGAGCAGTTCATCCATGTCGGCATGGAGCCGTCACTGGTTGAGAAGATCGGGCAGCTGCCGCGGGGGCAGGGGGTGCTGGGCCTGCTCACCGCGCAGCCACAGCCGCTCCGCCTGGACGACATCGCGACGAATTCCCGGGCCGTCGGCTTCCCGGCGAACCATCCGCCCATGCGGACCTTCCTCGGTGTTCCGATCAGGGTCCGCAGCGAGGTTTTCGGCAACCTCTATCTCACGGAGAAGCGCAATGGCCGGACGTTCACGGCCGAGGACGAGGAACTCGTCCTGGCGCTGGCCGCAAGCGCCGGGATCGCCATCGACAACGCCCGGCTGTTCGATCAGGCGCAACGTCGCCAGCGGTGGTTGCAGGCCTCGGCGGACATCACCCGCCACGTACTCGGTGACGGCGAGCGGCCACTGAACATGATTGTCAGCCGGGCCCGGGAGCTCGCCGGCGCGGACGTGGCCGCGATCCTCCTCAGCGGGGAGTCCTCGTCGCACCTGACCGTTGAGGTTGCCGACGGTGACGATGCCGGTGTGCTGCAGAGCACCTTGATCCCTATGGACGACTCGCTGGGGGGCAAGGCGGTGCGGATGTGCGCGCCGCTGCTCGTCTCGGACGCCGCGGCCGAGGCCAGTGGCAACGATCCCTACGCGCAGGGGATCGGCCCGCTGATGATCGTCCCGTTGGCCGGCTCCCAGGTGGCCAACGGGGCGGTGGTGCTCGGCCGGCGGCACGGGGCCACACCGTTCACGGACAGTGATCTCGATATGGCGGCGGCGTTCGCCGGGCATGTGGCGACAGCCCTCGAGATCACCCAGGCGCGGGCTGCCAGGGAGCGGATCGTCGTCCTGGAGGACCGGGACCGGATCGCTCGTGACCTGCACGACCACGTCATGCAGCGGCTGTATGCCGTCGCGCTCGGCATGCAGGGGCTGGCCGCCGCCGAGGAGCGGCCAGGGCCGGCCCGCCGGATGGCCACGTACGTGGAAGACCTGGACGTGACGATCCGTGAGATCCGCTCGACCGTCTTCGAGCTGCGGGGCCGGCGGGCGACGGCCGGTTCCGGCCTGCGGGCGCGGGTCTCCTCCGTCGTCGACGCGGTGAGCGACGCCTTCGGCTTCGCGCCGTACCTGCGGTTCGAAGGCCCGCTGGACACGATGGTGGACGCGGCGGCCGGCGATCATCTGCTCGCCGTGGTGCGGGAGGGCCTGTCGAACGCGGCCCGGCACGCCCGGGCCAGCAGCGTCGAGGTCGTCGTACGGGCCGCCGGGGGCCGGCTCGACGTGGACGTGATCGACAATGGTGTGGGCATCGGGAGCACGGAGCGTCGTAGCGGGCTTGCGAACCTGCGCAGCCGAGCCGAAGATCTGGGCGGTACCTTCGACCTCTCCGCGGGGCCCGAAGGCGGTACCCACCTGCGCTGGTCCGTACCCCTGACCTGAGTCACCCACAGTTCCCACCACAGCCGGTCAGGCCGGCTGATCTTACTCAACGTCATCAATCATGCTCGTATGATGCTGGACCGTGCGGGATGCGTGAGCTGCCTGGGACGCTTCGTCCGTCCGGGGAAGCGCCATCCGGAGGGAGCCGTGGGCCGGAGGTCCGGGTGGCGGGGTCCGAACGGCCCGTCCCCGAAGAAACTTCCGACGGTCGTTTCGACCTTCTTCCCAGCTCAGGATGGACATCGGGCGGCGGCGGCGTGCCCGGGGCCGGTGCCGGTCGGCTGGTCCGGCCGACTCGGATGATCACTATCGCGCCTGCCGCCGCCACATGTTCTGACGTTGGAGGTGTCATGACCGTCGATGGCCGGACGACAGTGCCGGAGCGTACGGGCCCGCACGCGCGTCCGTACATGTATCTCCAGGTCGGACGCCCCGAGTTCGACAGCCCGCGGTTCACCGACATCCGCTTCACCGGCCCGCGGCTGACCATGGCGCAGCTGGCCGACCTGGAGACGATCGAGACGCACAGCGCGACGCTGTACTTCTCCGGCGACCGCGTCTACAAGGTGAAGAAGCCGCTGGACCTGGGCTTCCTCGACTTCCGTACCCGACAGGCGAGGGAGGCGGCCTGCCGGGCCGAGGTCGAGCTCAACCGCCGCCTCGCCCCCGACGTCTATCTCGGCGTGGCGGACATCCGCGACAGCGCCGGCACGCTGGTGGACCACATGGTCGTGATGCGGCGGATGCCCGCGAACCGGCGCCTGTCCAGCATGATCGCCATGGGACGGCGGGTGGACGGGCAGCTACGCGCGCTCGCCCGGCTGCTCGCCGCCTTCCACCAGCGCTGCCCGACCTCCGCCGAGATCGCCGAGGTGGGCAGCCCAGCCACCCTCGAGGGGCTGTGGCGGGAGAGCCTCACCGGGATCGCGCCGTTCAGCGGGATGCTGATCGACGCGAGTGTCATCGACGAGATCGGCCGGCTCGCCCCCCGCTACCTTGCCGGCCGGGCGGCGCTGCTGGCCGGCCGGCAGCGCGCCGGATGGATCCGGGACGGGCACGGCGACCTGCTCGCGGACGACATCTACTGCCTCGACGACGGCCCGCGGGTGCTCGACTGCATCGAGTTCGACCGCCGGCTGCGGCTCGGGGACGTGCTCGGCGACGTCGCCTTCCTCGCCATGGACCTGGAGCGCCTCGGCGCCGCCGACGCCGCCGAGAAGTTCCTGGCCTGGTACGGGGAGTTCGCCGGAGAGACGCACCCGCCGTCGCTGCGGCATCTCTACATCGCCTACCGGGCGCTGGTGCGGGCCAAGGTCTCCTGCATCCGGGCCAGCCAGGGCGTGCCGGAGGCCGCCCGGCAGGCGCGCCGGCTCGCCAGGATCGCGCTGTCGCACCTGCGGCGCGGCCGGGTCCGGCTCGTCCTCATCGGCGGCCTGCCCGGCACCGGCAAGTCCACCCTGGCCGGGAAGCTCGCCGACGCCGATGACGGCTGGGTGCTGCTGCGCTCCGACATCGTCCGCAAGGAACTGGCCGGCCTGCCCGCCGGCGAGCACGTGCCCGCCAGCCTGTTCGAGGGGCCCTACGACGCCCAGGCGACCGACGCCACCTACACCGAGCTGCTGCGCCGGGCCGGCCACGCCCTGGAACGGGGGGAGAACGTGGTGCTCGACGCGTCGTGGTCCACGGCCGGGCATCGGGCCGCCGCCGCCAGCCTCGCCGAGCAGACCAGCAGCGAACTCGTCGAGCTGCGCTGCGTCACCTCCCCGGAGGTGGCTGCCGCGCGGATCGCCCGCCGGGCCGCCGCCGGGGAGGACCCCTCCGACGCCACCCTCGCCGTCCACCAGGCGATGGCGGCCCGCGCGCAACCGTGGCCAACCGCCAGCGTCATCCAGACCGCGGTGCCGATCAGTGAGGCGCTCCTGGCCGTCCAACGCCGCGTGAACGTGATCTGAAACGCGATCCGGGCCGGCGGGACTGGGACTGGGCCTGGGACTGGGACTGGGCCGCCGCCCGCGTACGCGGCCCGTCCGTGTTCCGCGCTGCCCGGCGGGCCTACTTCTGGGCGGCTTTTTTCTGGACGGCCTGTTGCTGCTCTTTCTGCTGCCCCTGGAGTTTCGTGGCGTAAACCGCCGCCTGGGTGCGGCTGGTCAGCTCGAGCTTGTCGAGAATCGCGGACACGTAGTTCTTCACGGTCTTGTCGGACAGGTGGACCCGGGAGGCGATCTGCCGGTTGGTCAGCCCCTCGGCGATCAGCAGCAGGATCTCCCGTTCCCGGTCGCTGAGAGTCACCAGCCTGCCGTCCTCGGCCGGGCCCTCCCGCAGCCGGGCCAGCACTTTCTGCGTGACGGCCGGGTCCAGCAGGGAACGTCCCGAGGCGATGGTGTGGATCGCGCCGACGAGATCCGTGCCTTTGATCTGCTTGAGCAGATAGCCGGCCGCGCCCGCCATGATCGAGGCGAACAGGGCGTCGTCGTCGTCGTACGACGTCAGGATCAGGCAGCCGATCTCCGGGTGCGCGGAGCGGATGTCCCGGCACACGTCGATACCGCTGCCGTCCTCCAGCCGCGCGTCCAACAGCGCGACCTGCGGGTTGGACGCGGGTATGCGGCGCAGCGCCTCGGTCGCGCTCGACGCCTCGCCGACGACCCGGATCTCCCCGGTATCTTCCAGTACCTCCCGGATGCCACGCCGGACGATCTCGTGATCATCCAGAAGAAATACCCGTACCGGATCCATGGCGAAGCACGCTACCCGCAGGTCTCACCCTTTACCATCCGGGCCGCCCGCCGGCCGCGGAAGATCGCCGCGAGTTTGCCGTTGTGTACGCCCGCGGGACCGGAAAGCGTGCACAACGACAAACTCGCCTGGATCAGGTTCCGCTACTGGCGGAGCTTCTTCAGGCGCTGGCCCAGGTCGATCAAGGTGCTGGACAGTGCGTCCACGAACGATGAGCCGATCTTCGATGCGCTTTCACGGACCGTCGGGTCCTTCGCAGCCTGGCCGGCCGCGGAGTAGGCCCGGTCCAGGGTCGCGCGGAGCTCGGCGAGCGCCTCGTCGACTCCCCTGCGGTCGAACGGACGCTCGCCGACGACGTCGTCGAAGTGCGCCTTCACCCGTTGCCCCAGCGTGGTGAGACTGTTTGCCACGTCGTCCCAGGCTGTCTTCGTGTCGGTCATACGGTCGCTCCCTTCTCACCTGTATCTTGCAGCATTTCCCAGCTCGACCGCCGCAACCACCCGGGGCGGGGCCCCGCCCCGGGCCGGTGCGGTCACGCGGGCGCGCGGGACGGCGCGCCGTCCGTACGCCTGACGCGCTCCGGGCGCCGGATGCGGTGCTGGCCGTCCGGGTCGGCGACGACGTAGCCCATGCCGCTGGGGGTACGGTCGCCGATGCCCGCGTAGCAGGCGAAACGGGCCAGGGCGTTGAGGGCGGCGCGCGTCCGCGGCGGGACGTCCGCGGGCGCGGCAAGCTGGTAGCGGACGAACCCGACGCAGCCGCGGCGTTTCGGCGCCCCGATCTTGACGACGTACTCGGCGCTGGAAAGGGTCGTCTCGACGAGCTCCAGATGGCCGTCGATCGTGGCATCGATGTCGGAGGGTAACGGCGCGAGATCCCGCGCCCAGGCCCGCCACCGGTAGGCCAGCGTGCCGAACACGCGCTCGGGATCGGGCAGGATGCGCTGGCGGCGCACGCCGTCATCGCGTCCGGTGGCGAAACTGACCGGCGTGACCAGCCCGAACGCCCAGGACGTCGCCGGGGGAGCGGCGGCGAGCAGATCCGGGTACGGCTCGCCCCCGGCGAGCTCGACCGCTTCGGTCACGTAGTCGGTGGAGCCGAAACGCCACCGGTCGCGGTTGCGGAGAGCGGCGAGCATCGAGCTGGTGATCTCGTCGAGCAGGATTCCGACCTCGAAACGGACCCTGGCCGACGACCGGCCGGGGGCGCGCTGGTGCTCGTCGAGGAGCGGGGTGATCGCGAACGGCCGCGGCGGCGGCCCGTCGTGCAGGTACGCGCTGGCTTCGGGCGACAACTCCTCGCGGACGGCCGCGAGCACGGCGGCGTTGACCGCCGGCCCCGTGTACGGTGGCGGCAACGCCCCCGGGGATACCGGCCTGACGGACACGACAACGCGAGCGGGCACAGCTCACCTCTCCAATCCTCGGCGTCCCGGCCTGCCACGGCCTGCCCGTGCCACAGCCCAGGACCCGACCCGAATCTCACGGTAGGCCGCCGGAGCGGCCACACCATCCCGGGCCCCGCCAACGTCCCCACCCCGCCCGTACCGCATCGACACGACCCACCCATCCCTGACGGACGACGGAGCGGTGGGAAGCGCGGGTCAGCACCCCCGGGACCGGTGGTACTGTCGCAGCGCCCCGGCCTTCCGCATCGGATTGAAACTAGTTCAGCATCTGGAATGCGCCGTGCACCTTGGGCTGTAGAGCTCCGGCTTTCCGCATCGGCTTGAAACAGAATCCGGACTTCCGCGTTCCGGTGCTTTCGGTCCATGGGGCCGGATCTCCGTGTCGGGCGGAAGCCGGCCCGGCGGCCGGAGTGCGATTGCGGAACTGCGGAAGATATGGGTGATTCCGGTTGTTATCGTGACGGTTTCCACCTACGGAGTCCGGGGGCGTAGGTGGTGGCTGTTGTCACCGCGGCGGTTTCTGCCTACGGCTCTCAGAGGAGAGCGTCCGCGCGTCCTCGGTGATCGTGAAAATGGCCCGATTCGTTGCTCTTTGTGTTTGCGATGGTGCGCAGGGGATTGACTGGGAGTGTCGTGGGCACCCTGCCGCGGGGCGTGACGGGGCATGCCCTAATCTGACCTGTTCTCCAGCAGGAGGGCGGTCGGGGGCAGAGTCGAAAGCGGCACAATCGTGCGCTTCCCGTGTTCGCTTGTGGCTCTGACGTGCGGAGGGAGCTCGGGTGACGATCGGATGTGGGGGCTTGGCGCTGGGCGGCGCCGAACCCGATGGCGCTGGGCCGGACGGCGAGGGCCCATGGGGCCGGCGGCCGGGGCGTCCCGTCCGGAATGGGTGGGTGTTGACAGGGGCTGACGAGCCCCAGTACGTTGCCGACCGGCCACTACGCGCGGCGTGTGGTCGATGACCAGGATCTTCGCGGTCCCGGTCCCCTGTGAAGCACTCGGAGCATCCGAGTGCTGTGGCGTCTTCGTGGCGTCGCTTTGTTGCCGGATCACCACCCGTGGTTCAGCGTGCCCAACACAGGAGGACCGATGGCTGCCCTGACACTCGCCGACATCGCGGACGAGGACGACAACAACGCATTCGCGGCCTTCCGCGAGCTGGTGGGCCCGGCGCTGTGGGCGGTGATCGTCCGCGATGTCCACCGGGCCAAGCCGGGGACGTGCGCCTGCCGTCCCGACCGGCCACCCATGTTCGACGCCGCCCACCCGATACCCGGCCCGCTCTGCCAGCGTTGCATGGACCAGTGGACGCCTCGGCTCATGGACGGTTTCGGCCGGATACGTGCCGCTCTCATGGGCGACGTACCGACGATCGCCGGCGGCTCGAATGCCGGTCAGGAAGTTCGTGAGCTGATCGTCGTCCGTGACCATCTTGTGACGCCCGAGGCCGAATGGCAGGAGGCCGCCGTTCACGGCGCCATGCTGTGCCACCCCGCCTTCCCCGGGGGAATCTCGCCGGAGCCGCCGGGCTGGCTGCGGGCGGTGTGGGCGCAGCTCGTCCACTTCCCCACGGCCGGGCGGATCGTGCCGACCGTGCGCCGGGAATCGGCCGCCGAACGCGGCCTGCCGACCCGTCCGGAAGTAGCGATCAGCACCGCTGAATGGGCCGCGCCGCTGCGCGCCGACCCCGTCGGCCAGAACATTCTCATCCATTTCCTGCTTGGTCTCCGGGACGAGATCACCGACCCGTTCTCGCTGCCGAAAATGCAGCTCAGGTTCGGTCTCAGCGAGCGGGAGACCGACGAGCGGCTGCGGCGCTCGCTCGCGCTGCTGCGCCGGTGCAACCCCGACTTCTACGCGCGGGCCGTTGCCGGTCCGCTCGCCGGACGGCCCGGCGGGGTTCCGGATGAGACCGGCCCGGACGAATGTATCGGCGATCACGTGCCGTCCGTCGAGGATTCCTGCGCGGCCGAGGCGGACGCCGACACCGCACGAAAGGCGATCATCGCCGAACTCCTGCCGCCTGTTCGTCCCAGCGATGACGGGCGGGTGCGCGACACGCACCCCGACACGCATGGCGACACGCATCCCGACACGCATGGCGATGGCTATGGCCGGCGGGAGAATCCGGGGCCGCGGCCGAAGGCGGTCCCTTCGAGAACCGCGCCGAAGAGCCAGCCGAAGACCCACCCGAAAAGCGGCCGGCCAGGGGCGTGGCCGAAGAGCCGTCCGGATGCGCGGATGCCCGGGGCGGGACCTGACGCGGCTCCTCCCGCCCCGGGTTCCGACGCCACTCGTGAGCCTGGTGCCACTCGTGAGCCTGGTGCCGCGCGTGAGGCCGGTGTCATTCGTGAACCGGTACTCAATGCCGTCACAGTTCGGTTGTTAAAGGTGATTGTCGATGCCGCGTACGGCAAGAAGGCCGACGTTGTCGCGGCCTTCCGACGGCATCTGCGGCTGGGCGAGGAGGAGGCCGAAGCCGAAGTCGGCCGCTTCACGCGCCTCGTCGCCGGGGCCGGTGTCTGTTGGGTCGACGTCCTGCTGCGTGGCATTGACGGCTACGGGGTGGCGTGATGCCGAGAAACAGCACAGCCGGCGCCGTCACATACCTGGCCGTCACATACCCGGACCTGGACCCGGCCGTCAGCCGGGCGGCAGGGCGGCCCATGCCTCCAGCAGGTCCGCGAGGTCACGTGCCTGTGCCGTGGACAGCACGACGGCCCGTGTCCCGGCCCATGCCCCGAAGCCGGTCGTGTGGGCATCCCGAGCGTCACGATCCGGATCGTGGGCCGTAGACGTTCCCGCTGCCGACAGCGGGGCTGCCGGCGCGCCACCTGGAACCGTCGGAGCTGGAACCGTCGGGGCTGTTCGGGGCCCGTGCTCGGTTTCGTGCCCAGCGCCGGGGACTGTCGATGCCGTGGGAGCTGTGTTCCGCGGAACGCGGGCCCCAGCCTGCTGGGGCTCAGAGGCCTGATCGTCAGGGGCTGTGTTCCGCGGAACGCGGGTTCCAGCCGGGCGGAGGCCGCGGTCATGGCTGTCAGGGGCTGTGTTCCGCGGGACACGGGTCCCGGCGGCGGGGTCCGGCCATGAGGTGATCTCAAGGCGGACGCCGTCACGGACCGTGGTTGCCTGCACGGATCGCGGTGCGGCCGGTGCCGTTATCGGCAGATCGGTGATCTTCCTGCGGCGGGCGAGCCGCAGCAGGTCGGGCCGGGCGAACACGGCCGTGCCCCTGGTGCGCAGCAGGTCCGCGAGCTGGCGGCCCACCGTCGTCCGGCCCGGCCTGCCCGTCGTCCGGCCAGGTGTATCCGTTGCCTGGCAGGGTTCGTCCGTCCAGGTCAGGCGCAGTGGAGGGCTGCCGCCGTCGTCGAGGTCCAGCACCGCGCGGGCCCCGGCGAGCCGGAGCGTCGCCGGCCCGAAAGTGCCTTGCACGTGCCGGGAGACGAGCGGAATGCCAGCCAACGCCGCCAACCGCCCCGCAGCCGTACTCACCGGCATCCCCTCCCTCCAGCCCCCGCAAGACATGACTTCAGTAACCGACGGTAGCGCTCCTCCCAGCCGGACGCCCCCGGCTGGCTACCGCCGTCAGCGTGCGACAGCGCCGTCAGCCCGTAACAACTCAGCCCATGACACCACCGCCGCCGCCATCCCGCCCTTGCCGCCGCCCGCCCGTCACCGGCAGACCACGCCGGGCCCGACCGCACACCCCGGCGCCGGGCGGCCGGAGCGCCACCGGTCGTATCCCGCTCCGCTCATGGGATTGAGGGTGCAAACGGCTGCTATCACAGCCACTTGTTCCCTCAATCTCGTGATCGGCCGATACTTCGGGTGGGGTGGGGCCGTACTGTGCGGAGCGCACGGTACGGCTGGCGGCCGGGAAGGATCGCGGCCGTGGTTGTCGTCCCCGTCGTCAGCGGTCCTTGCTGGGCTGATCCTTGCCGGGATAGATGGAGAGAGGCTGGGGAGAGGATGCGGCGCCGAGGTCGGGGAGACTGACGCCGCGGGCGCCCTGGACATCGCGGCCCTGGCGTTCGTTCTGGACGAACCATTCGAACGAGCGGCCGCGGGGGTCGGGGGGTACCGGGACGTCGGTGCGCAGGCCGTTCGGGCGGACCCTTGGGTAGTGCACGGGCGTGAGCGGATTTCCGGTGGCGGCGGCGAGGAAAGCCCGGATGTGCGGGACCTGCTCGAACCGCTCGTCATCGCCGCCGGCCACCGCCCGCCGGAACTCGCCGACGGTTTCTCGGGCCGCGGCCGGGAAACCGTCGGAAACGGGCTCGTCCGGGATGATCGAGCGGTAGTACTCGGCCCACGACTCGCCGGTGCGCAGGTCTGTGCGGGCCGGGTCGACGGTGAGCTGGACGCTGCCGAAACCCAGCGGTTTGCCCAGGCCCAGCCGGTGGAAACGGCTCGGCTCGCCGGCGCCCAGGTCGAGCAGCCACAGCAGCGCGCCCAGCTCGGCCCCGGTGAGGTTACGGACGTCGACGCTGAAGGTGAACGTCGTGCCGGGCCGGACCCAGCCCTCGATCGACCGGTTCTGGTCGTCGCGGTTCTCGTCCTTCTCCCCGCCGCCGGTGAGGGTGGCGAACGCGGTTCCGTCGCGGTTCAGCGGGTTCGCGCGTGAATTGTTCTCCGGTACCGCGGACTTTCGCGGTCGACGGTATTCCTGGTAGCGCCCGCCGTCCAGGCTCTGGGTGCGGTCGGCGGCCGGGTCCTGCCAGTAGCGGTCGGGCAGGCCGGCGTGATGCGGGTAGACCTTGCGTCCGCGCAGCATTCGGCCCTCGGAGACGAACCAGCTCCCCTTGGGCAGCCCGGCCGGCAGCGGCGCGGGATGGCCGTTGCGTTCGGTGCCGAGATAGAAACGGCCCTGGCCGGGTTTGGGCTGGCCGAGAATCGCCAGCGGCAGGCCCGGATCCCGGAAACGCTCCACGGCGGGCCCGCCGGCCGGCGGCGGGAGGCTTTTTCTCTCGGCGGGCGCGTCCGACGCCTGGTCGCAGCGCACCGGGCCGATGCGCACGGCGCCGAGCCAGGCGCCAGCCGGGTCGCGCCGGCCGTCGGGCCCGGCTCCGGGACGGTCCTCGGTGCGGACCCAGCCGAACACCCGGTCCGCGGGGGACAGCTCACTGATCGAGTCCGCGGGCCGCAGCGACGGGGGCAGCAGCTCGCTCGGTGGGACGCTGAACAGCTCGCGCGCGATCGTCACCGGATACAGGCTGTCGATCTCACCGCGGGCGTCCAGCCGGACGTAGAGCAGGTCACCGTCGGTAATTTTCTCTGGTTCCATGCCCTTTGGGGGGACCAGGTGACGGCTCGATACGAGTGCTCCCGGGTTTTTGGGGTCGGGCTCCTTCAGTTCGCCGGGACGATGCGCCGCCGTATAGCTGTAGATGATGTCGCGCCAGATGTCCCGCAGCCGCTTGTCGAGCTCGTAGGTTTCCCGCAGGTCGTTGCGGGGATCGAAGAAGAAGACCCGTTCGTCGTGCTTGCGGTCGATGTT
>NZ_CAKKTL010000028.1:22525-22989 GCF_920664355.1 Protofrankia sp. CiP1_Cm_nod2 | reverse complement strand
CCGGTTGGTCACGCACACCCAGCCGTCGACCACCTTCTCCGGGCCGAGCGGCTCGTACCAGGACGCCCCCCGCTGCTTTGACGTCTGCAGCGGCGCGTGCCCCGGCTCCTGGCCGGGCCCGGCGAGCGCGCGCACCCACCAGAGCTGGAAGTCGGGCTCGTGTCTGTCGTCCCGGCGGTTCCACCGGTGATGCTGGACGAGCTGGATGCGCGCCCGGACACGCGTGCCGTGCCTGGGCCGTGAGCCGTCCGGCATCATGATGTTGAAGTCGGTCTGGGCCGCGGTGCGGCCACGGACGTTACGCGCGCCGCCCGTCGTCCAGTAGCTCGGCAGCCAGGCCGCGTGCATGGGTGAGCCGTGGCGGCCCTGATGGCCCGCGGGCGTCGTCCCGGGAAGCAGCTCGATCTCGGCGGTGTCGCCGTTGCCGATCACTCGTGCCGGGATGGACGCGAGCCCGTCGCGGG
>NZ_CAKKTL010000028.1:11478-22138 GCF_920664355.1 Protofrankia sp. CiP1_Cm_nod2 | reverse complement strand
CCGCCATCCGGTAGCCGAGACGGCTGTCGTGGCCGGTGAACACGCCGAACCGGGAGTTCGTCACCGCCTCGTAGGCGCTGCGCAGCATGCCCTTCACCGCGGTCGCGGGCAGGTGCGGCCGGGTCTCCTCACGGCCGTCGGATGCGGGCACTTTCCGTTCCAGTACCGGGTAGGTGGCGTGCCCGGTGTCCTGGGAACGTTTGAGGAAGGGCGTGTCCAGCAGTAGCAGCGGCGTGCCGACGGTGAGGGTGACGCCGATCGTGCCCGACCAGCGGTCCTCGTGGAGCCGGTCGTGACCGGGCAGGCGGTCACGGTCGGTGGTGGGGACGCCGACGTCGCCGAGGGTCTGGTGCCGTTCGTCGCGGTGCGGCGCCGGGACGAACCCGTACGGGTTGACGAACGCGTTCAGCGGCTCGGGCGGGCGCTGCCGCGTCTCGCCCGGGATGCCGGCGGCGCCCGTCTGCCAGTCCCCGGCCGTGCGCCGGGACGGGCGTGTCGGCGCCATGTGACGTGGGGGCTGACGGGTGACCCGCTGGGCCGCCGGCCGCGGGCGTGTGGACGGGCCGGGCGCGGGGGCCGGCCCCGACCTGTCCCGCGGCGATCCGCCCGGTGGCGATCCGCCCTGCGCTGATCCGCCCTGGGCGGTTTCGGCTCCGGTCGGGGCGGGTTCGCCGCCGGCCGTGTTGGGCGGGGCTGTCACGGAGGCGCCCTTGTCCCGGACGCGCTTGGCCTGGCCACCTGACCAGTCGTATTCGACGGGCCGGCCGGCCAGATCGTCGTCACTCAGCGTGGTTAGCGCTGGGTCGAGGAAGCGGCGGTTGAAACGCCGCTCGCTCCCGCTGTCCTCGATGATGACGAGCCGGCGGGTGCCGTCCGGGCTGGTCTTCCAGGTCATGACGCCGGAGCTGCTGCTCATCAGGTCACCTCCGGGAGAGGGTCGGGTCGCTGTGGGTCGTCGTCGGCTTCGGACCGCTCGGACGGCAGGGCGGAGGCCAGACCGACGAGCCGTTCCTCGGCGACATAGGCGTTGCCGTGCCTGGGCCTGGCCGTCGCGTTTCCGTCGGTTGCCGCGTGTTCGTCGGTCGTCACGTATTCGATGGTTTCCAGGAAGACGCATTCGTCCTCGCGGGGAGCGCGCGGCACCGGCACGTCGAGGAGGCCGATCCGGGCCTCGGCCAGGCGTACCCACAGCGGCCCGCCCGTGGCGTCCGCGTTCCGCGGAACGTCCGAGGCCTGTGATGTGTTCGGGTTCTGTGAGCCGTTCGGACGCAGCGGTCGGCCCCACAGCAGGTACTTGTTGTTGATCCTGTCGATGGCTGTCAGCGGGGCGACGGGCCTGTCGGGTTCGCCGGGCTCATCGGGCTCATCGGGTTCATCGGGCTCGCCGGGCTCGCCGAACAGCCAGCCGGGGGGCTGGCAGAGCGCCGGTGACTCCGACAGGAGCACGGCCGTGCCGAGCCCGTCACGCTCGTGCAGCCAGCGCAGCTCCGCGTCCCGGTTGAAGATCCGCGCTTCGAAGACGGCGGCGGGGCCTGACGTCGGCAGCGGCAGTTCCCGTTCGGTGGACGTGCCGGCGACGCCGGCCCCGTCCGCGAACGAGCGGCTGCCGGGCATGGTCAGCCGGCCGCCGGACAGCCTGGCCACCGTGTACTTCCGCGCGCTCGCCAGCAGTGCCACGGCGTCGCCGATGTTGGCCTGGCGGATCGCGTCCGGCAGCGAGATCTTCGTCGACCTGCCGGTGTGCAGGGTGATGATGGCGGCGGTGTGGGTTGTCACAGCGGCCTCCCGTCCGCGCGGTCCTTGTCGGGGCGCTCCTGATCGAGACGGTCCCGATCGAGGTGGTCCCGATCGAGGTAGTCCTGCCAGCTCCGGGTGTAGGCGGCGACCGCCGGCTCCCGGAGCAGGTCGTCGAAATCACGTTCCGCGTCGGAGAGCCCGGGGAAACCGCTGATTCTGACCGATTCCACGATGATGTCGCCGTGGCCGCGGTTCACGCCGTGGCCGAGCCGGAGCCGGCCGGCTCGCAGGTCCCGCAGGACGAGCAGCAGCAGCGCGAGCGCCGGCCGTGCCAGGCCGCCGCCGTTTCCTTGGCCGCCGCTGCCTGCGTCGTTCCCGCGTTTCGTACCGCTTCCGGCGCTTTCGCCGGCCGTGCCCGCCTGGTTGCCGGAGCCCGCCGGGTCGCCGGAGCCCGCCGGTGCGGTATCGAAGCGGTTCAGCCGTCGCAGGTCGACGGTCAGGAGCAGGTCCTGCCAGGTGACATGGTGTGGTTCGAGGGTGCTATACAGGCGCTTGTCCGCGGCGCCGCCCGTCCAGCGGTCGATGGCGACATGGTCGGCCTGGTCCATGCCGAGCTCCCGCAGGCGCTCCCGGACCTTCGGCGGCACCTGGGCCCGGGCCTTGTCCCACGACCGGGTCGGGCCGCTGTCGGACGGCTTGCTCAGCCCGGTGACGTGCGCGCCGTTCAGCGCGCGCCAGAGATCGGCGGGGATGGCCTGCTCCGAGTAGCAGTCGTCCGCGCCGAGCGCCCCGACACCGCGCGTCGCCCGCGTGCCGCGGCCGTCACCACCAGCGTCCCCGCTGCTGTCCTCGCTGCCGTCGCCGTATCCGTCGCCGCCGACGGCCGTGCCGGCGGAGCCGAACAGGGCGTTCACCGCCGCGAGGTCGTCGAGCTGTTCCCGGAACCGGGCCGACCGCTGCGGCCCGGCCGGTACGTCGAGAGGATGGGCGGCGTCGCGGGCACGGGCGGTCCGTTCGATGCGCTCCGCATGCGACCGTAGCGCGCCCTTGATCGAGCTGCCGGGCAGGACGAGCGCTACCTCGTCGCAGCCGATTCCGCTGACCAGGGGAAGCGCGTCGATCGAGAGCCCGTCCACCGCGGAGCGCACCATCACCGGGGACGTCGGACGCCAGACGATGGTCACCCTGAGTAGATCGGCGTCCGGGTCCCTGCCGCCGAGATCCGTCGGCGTCAGCGCGGCGGGCGCTCCGGCTGGAGCCGCCGCTGCCGCCGACGTCACTGCCGGCGGCCCCGACCCCGACGCTGTCGGTGTCGCCGGCAGCAGGCCGAGGGCGCCGAGCAGGCCGTCCATGCTGTCGAAGCGTTGCTCCACGATCTCCGGTTCGCCGGCCAGGACGACGGAGCCGAGACCGCGGGTGCGGGCCGCGCCGAGCCGGACCCGGCCCCCGGCGAGCGCGAGCAGCAGGGTGCCGAGCATCGCCGTGGCCGGGTCGGCGTCCCGCTCCCGGTAGGGCGACTCCAGGTCGATGCCCAGCCGCAGGTAGGCGCCGCGGGGGAGCACGGCCCGGCCGTAGAGGAAGCCCTCGGCGACGGTCCCCAGCACCCGGTCGATGCCGATGCCCGTGCGGGCCTCGACCCGGGACGGTGGGAACGGGGAGCCGAGATCGGTGCCGGTGGTGACCAGGCCGTCGTGCACCACGATCCGGCTCGTCGAGCCGTCGTCGGAACCGCTGGAGCCGTTGCCGGAGCTCTGCCGGGAACCGTTCGCCCGGGTGGTGTTCTGCGGGACGTTGCCCCAGATGTCGTCGAGGACCAGCCGGTCGGCGATCGAGCGGCCGGCGAAGGCGCGCAGCGCGCCCGCGAGGCTGGTGCCCGGTACGTACAGCCGTGACAGCCCGTCCACGGCCAGCGCCAGGTCGACGGACGGGTCGTCGCCGACGCCTCCGACGTGCAGCGGCGTCTCCAGCCGCAGCCAGCCGTGGACCCGCAGCCGGCGGACCATCGCCCGTCCGGCTCGCCCGGCCCGCCTGCCGGCCGGGGCCGCGGGTGGGACCGGCGGTGGGCCGGCGGGTGCGGCCGGAACCGGTCCGGCCGCGCTGTTCGACGCGGTCATGCCGTCACCCCGTCGTGGAGCTGGCCGTCCGAGGTGGTTGACGGGTCCGCGCCGGCCACCGCCCGGTGGTGGGCGCTCAGACAGCTCGTGACGAGCGTGCGGACCGCCTCCGCCCACAGCTTGGTGTCCTCGCGCAGCTCCCGCGCCCCGTCCTCGGTGATGGTCAGATCGCGGGCTGGGCGGTTCGGGCCGTCCGGGCTGATGCTGATACCGAGCAGCGCCCAGATCTCCGCCAGCCAGGGCGGCGCCGTGGAGCCGGAGGAGCTGGAGGGGCCGGAGTCGTCGTACGGCCCGAGGCCGAACAGCGCCCAGACCATGGAACGCTTCCGTAGTAGCGGGTCGATCCGCTGATACGCCTGCTGGTATGCCTGGCCTGACCAGCGTTCGGCCAGGCGTTTCAGCCAGTAGCCGATCTCCTTGTCCTCCTCCAGCCGGCTCAGGACGGCGCGCAGCCCGCCGAGCTGGGTCGGGTTCACCCGCTCGGTGTCCCTCCCGGCGGAGGTGAGCCCCAGGGCGTTCCGGCGTCCATCAGCGTCCGCGGCGATGGTGGCCGAGGCACGTCGGATGTGCGCCCGCCACGCCTCCCGCTC
This sequence comes from Protofrankia sp. CiP1_Cm_nod2, assembly GCF_920664355.1. Classification (NCBI taxonomy): domain Bacteria; kingdom Bacillati; phylum Actinomycetota; class Actinomycetes; order Frankiales; family Frankiaceae; genus Protofrankia; species Protofrankia sp. CiP1_Cm_nod2. The sequence goes on along the minus strand of NZ_CAKKTL010000028.1, from coordinate 17,697 downwards.
GATGACCCGCGCGGTCTCGCGCGCGACCGGATCCCGCACGGTGACGACCGGCGTCCGCGGCGGTTCGTTGTTCCGCGGTTCGCTGTCCGGCGGTTCGTTGTGTGGTGGCGGGTACGTTCGCAGCCGGCCTGGGCGTGCCCGCAGCAGCGGGTCGTCGACGGCGAGCTGGCCGAAGCCCTCGGCGGTGCGTTCGCCGATGCCGGCGGCCAGCACCTGGTCGAGCCGCTCGCGGGAGAGCCGCCCGCGCACGCCGAAGGTCAGGACGCTGCCGGCGGTGAGCCCCAGCAGGGTCGGGCGGGGCAGGCCCCAGCTCCGCTGCCACGACTCGGCCCGCCGGACCGCCGTCGCCCGGTTGATCAGCCGCTCGGAGGAGGCGGCCTCCTGGAGCTCCAGGCGCACCCCCAGCCTGGCGCCGAGCTGGTCGGCGAACTCGCGAGGGTCGGTCGACGGGCGCAGCCGCCGGTCCCGGATCAGGACGTCCGACAGCAGCCAGACGATGATCGTCCCATCCTGGATGGCGTCCGCTCCGGTGGCCCGCACGCCCGGTGCTGGAGATGCCGGTGGCGTCGCGGTTGCCGGAGACGCCGTAACCGCTGAGGACGTCGTGGATATCGGGGGTGACGTCCACGGCGTCGGCGGGCCCTCGACCGCCACGGTGACCTGCCCGTAGTCGTCCTTGGCGGAGCGTCCGAGCGCCCACGCGCCGGCGAGCGCGGCGTGCGCTCCCACGGGCAGCAGGCCGGCACGCACCCGGACCTCCGCCCGCAGCACCGACCCGGCGGCGAGCGCTTCGTAGGTGTACAGGCCGACCACGTCCGCCGTGGGCCGCTGCCGCCGGTCGTCGATGACGTTGTGGGTATGGATCGTCAGATTCCGTTCACGGATAGTGATCGTTGGCGGGTTCGGGTCGTCCGACGCGGGCGCTGACGCGGGTCCCGGCACGGGCGCCGCCCCCGGCTCCGGCGGTGCCGTGCCGACAGGCGCCGTGCCGACAGGCGCCGTGCTGACACGGTCGACGGGTGACGCACCGACATAGGTGCCCTTGTACGCCCTGGGTGCGGCGCCCGCTTCCGATGTCGTCTCGACCAGCCGGTTGACCGCAGTGGTCTTGTCGTCCTTCGCGTGGAACCAGGTCCGGGGCAGCGGGCGGCCCCGCTCGCCGGCCACGTCGACGGTCGCGTTGGTCACGACGAGGTCACCGGCGCGGGCGAGCGCGTCGGGATCCCATCCGCCGGCCGCCCCGCCGGCCGCCCCGCCGGCCGTGGCCAGCCGCCGGAGGACGCCGGGCAGCAGCACCGATCCGGGCACGAAGTCCAGCGACCGCACGGCGTTGCCGATGGTGCGTTCCTGCACGATCAGCGGTGTGTCCAGATGTATCCGCAGAGCGATGATCTCCCAGTCGGCCCGGTCCGGACGCGCTGGGTCGCGCGGGGCCGCCGGCTCCTCGGGCACGGCGGGGACGGGCGGGGCGACACCGTCGCGCGCCCGCAGCCAGGCTGCGACGTCTTCCAGCGTCGGCAGCGGCGCCGGCAGCGCTGGCAGCGGCGCCGGCCCCTGGGCCGCGACGGATCCGGCTGGGGCCGCGACGGGTTCGGCCTGGGTGACATCGAGGCGGCAGCGGCCCGCGCCCCGCCGGCGCTTGCCGCCGACGGACTCCACCAGCCGCGCCCCGAGCAGCAGCACCGCGGCGGCCGCCCACCGGCCCTCGTCGTCCAGGCCCGCCTCCCGGCCCGTCCCATGCCCCGCCTCGTCCGGACGGGGGGAGCCCGACCAGCCCGCGAGCGTCGCCCGCGCGGTCAGCTGGACGCCGCAGCGCGCCATCTGCTCGAACCGGAGGAACTTCTCCGCCGCCCGCCCGGTGTCCGGGTCGATCTTCACCCCGGGGCGGACGAACGTGGCCGCGTCACGCAGTGCACGCCGGCTGTCCGGGCGCAGGGCCGCCGCGAGCGCCGCCGGATACCGTGCCGGCCGCACCGACAGGGCCGCCGGGCGCGGCTGTTCCTCGCTGGGCGGGCCGCCCACGGACAGGGCCGGCTGGCTGCCGAACAGGAACTCGACCCAGGCGTGCCAGCCACCGGTCGCGCCGGTCGGCGCGGCGGGGGCGGGGAGCGGGGCCGGGGAGCTGTCGAGCGCGGCGGCGGCGAGCTCGCAGGCGTCCCGCCAGACGCCGGTCAGGGTCTTGCCGGGCACGAACGGCAGGCCGTCGTGGTCGGTGTTGACCAGTTTGTTGACCCCGCCGGGGATGCCCAGGCCGGTGCCGCAGTGCCAGTCGCTGTCCATGTGCAGGGTCAGCTCGAGAGTGAGGCCGCCCGCCGGGTGTGTGCCCGCCGGGTGTGTGGTTGTGTCGTACGGGCCTGTCATGCCGATGTCCCCGTCGTCGTCGGCTTGCCGTCCGCTCCCGCCGGGAGGCGGTGGCGGTCGTCTCGCTGGGTGTGGTTGTGCCGGGCCGGGAGGTCGCCCATGAGCTGGACCGCGTTCATCGCGTCGAGCAGCCCGGTGACCGGCGGTCCGGTGACCTGGTGCGGCTGCCCGTCGAGCAGTCCCTGATCGCTGATCCGCCAGAACAGCGATTCGTCGCCGCCAGCAGTGGCCGTGCCGGCGGCGGAGCCGTCGCGGGAGCCGGAGCTGTCGCGGGAGCCGGGGCCGTTGGGGGAGCCGGGGCCGTTGGGGGAGCCGGGGCCGGCGAAGAGATCGAGCCCCCGGTCGCGGTAGCGCGCCAGCAGCTGGCGGAACCGGCCGTCAGCGGCGTCCTGCCCGAGGAACAGCGCCTCCCGCAGGTCGTGCATCTGGCTGGTCGGCAGCTTGCGGTCACCCACTTCGGCCGTGCCGTCGAGTCCGTCGGTTCCCTCGGCCGGGCCGAAGGCGGCGGTGAGCGCGGCCACGCGCCGGGCGAGGTCGTCCCAGTGGCGCCCCACCGTCCACGGCTCACGCATGTCGCGGGTGACCACGTAGGGCTGCGCGTACAGCAGGGCCCGCAGTTTCCGCCGCCTGCACGGGTCGGGTTCGGCCGCGATGTCGGCCGCGCCAGGCGCGACCTGCATCCGGTCGCGCAGGTGGGCCGGATCGCTGCCACCGCTGTCGTACAGGACGTGGAAGGAGAACGCGGACGCCCGTGGCTGGAACCGGGGCCGAATCCGGGGCTGCCGCGGTTCCCCGGGCGCCGACGGTGACGCGCCCGGTTCCGCGGGGCTGTCGGAGCTGTCGGGGCTGTCGGGGCTGTCCGCGGGCGGCTCCTGGCCCACCGAGTACAGCTTGACCGTCTTCTTCGCCTCCTTCGTCAGTTCCTCGGCGAGGTCGTAGGCGGCGGAGAACGGGAAGTGCGGTTTGACGACGGCCACCCCGGCGCAGGCGGTGAGCCCGTCCGGAGCCTGCGGCTGGATGACCGGGTTCTCGCGGGTGGCTTTCTCGAAAGCGACGAGATACGCCTCGGTGAAGGCCAGCGAGACGGAACCGGTGCAGACCACCGTGAGGTCGTCACCGCCGAGCACCAGCGGCAGCACCGGTACCTCACCGTCGACGGCATGGCCGTGGGGGAGCACCTGCCGGCAGTGTTCCAGCGCCTCGCGGAACGCCTCGCGGGTGCACGCGTCGACGGCTTTCGAGAACGGCCCGAGAGCGTCGGCGTAACGGTCGCTGGTCGGCGTGTCGCCGTCGCCCGTGGTGCCCAGGCCGGTGAACAGCTGGCCGAGGCTGTTGCCGTCCGCGTGGATGACGGCGACCCAGTCGGGCACGCCCTCCAGATGATCGGCGATCTTCTCTAGTTTCTTCGACGGGATGCCGGCGTCGCCCGCCAGCCGGCGGAATCCGGCGTCCCTGGCTTCCCGCTTGGCTATGGACGGGCGGGCCCGGGGCTGCCGTGACCGCGGGCCCTCACCCTCCCTGATCACGTCGTGGGCGGGCAGGCCGCTGGCCGCGCACTCGTCCACGATCGGGATGCGGGGGAAGCGGCCTGCCGGGCCGGGCCGGTCAGCCCGGACCTGCGGCAGTGCCTCGTGGACCTCGCGGCAGCGCCCGGCGAGCAGGCTGACCGGCCGCTGGCCCGGCTCCAGGTGGACGCCGTCCCAGTCGAACCCTTCGCCGACCACGCCACACACGTCCAGACCGGGAGCCTCCCGCAGCGCCCGTGTCGTCACCCTGCTGACCAGGGCTCTTCCCCTGTCCGGGTCGCGGACGACCACCTTGGCGCTGCCGGCCGCGGCCACCAGAAGCTGTGCGTCCCGGCCGGCGGAGATCTGCCAGTCCCGCCCGAAGCCGGGGAACTCGGCCCGCAGCGCGTCAAGCGTCCAGCGCTCGAGCCGGTAGATGAGCTCGGAGGCGCCGACGTTCTCCCGCCGCTTCGTGGTCTCGAAGATGAAGCTCTGGTTCCCCGACGTCTCGATGAGGACGACGTGACAGGTGACGCCCATCTGCTGGTCCTTCCGTGCGCTCCGCGTGTTGCCGTGCCCGGTGTGTCGTCCCGGCGCCGGGACGACGGCTGCCCGTCCACTCACCCCTGACGGACGAAGCCCGCGGCTGGGTTTCAACCCCTCCGGGGACGGCCTCCACCTACCTCTGACGGACGAGACCGGCAGGCCCGCGTCTGGCCGTTCCAAAGTAACCGTGCTTGCTCCAGGTAAACGGCGCTCGGGTCCCGTAACCGCCGGCCCCGCCCCCGGAAAGCGCCAGGACCGGGACCGGCGGTCCCCGTCCATACCTGACGGACGACGTAGACGACAGGCGACGCGGACGACGGGGCGGCTACGGACAGCGGGGACGGACAGGACGACAGGCCGCCTCGTCCGTCAGGGGAAGGTGACAGATCGACCCACAACCGTGAAGGGCGAGACGCGATGGCCACCGACCGCCAGACCATGAGCGCCTGCCGTATCCTCGTCCATCTCGTCGGGGCCGCCGACCTCGGCGCGTCATCCGGAGAGCAGTTCCGGGAACGGCTCGCCGAGCTCGTCGCGGCCGGCCCGGACGAAGCCGGACGCCTGTTGACGACGAGCGTCGACCCGGCGCGAAAAACACCGCTGATCGCGGTGTTCGCGGCCGGCGCCCCACAGTACGACCGGGTCGTTCTCGTTGTTACCAGGCCCCGTGCCGGCCAGCCCGCTGATTCGGGCCAGACACTGTCGCTCGGCGAAGCAATCAAGAAGCTGCTGGAATCCGACAGCCTGTACGGCGTCAGTTTTCCACCGGGGGCCGTCGAAATTCTCGAAGCCCACGGACCATATCTCGCGGGGACTCGGCCGGTGATACGCCGGCGGCTGCGAGAGCTTCATGACGCCGGTGTGCCGCCGCACGTCGACATCACTTTCGGCGGCGGCGCCACCAACGCGGCGATGGGATTGGTGATCGGGGCGCTCGAAAGCGAGGTGGAGCCGCATCTGGTGCTCCTGGCCGAGCGTGGTGGCCACCGCATCCTGCCGAGCGAGAAAATACCGAGCGCGAACGAGAACGACGACCGCTGGCTCGTCCGGCACCGGTTCTATGCGTCCATGGCCAGTCATGATTAGGACAATGAAGAGCTGTGGAAGCGCCGCCTCAACCGTCAGATTCTGGTGGCCGAGGGCGTTGGTGGCGCCGGCTGGGACGATACCGGCGAGGAGGAACTGGCCCGGGTCCTGCTGGAACGGATCGACCGGCGGGAGGTGGTCGACGGCATGCTCTTCCGCGCGTGGCTGGAAGCCCGCGTCCGTAACCTCGCGGCCCGGGACAGCGCGGCCGGCGTCGACGCCGATCTTGATGATCTGATCAGGCGTCGCTTTCCCGACCGGGAGATCCGCGCCGCGCAGAAGAAGGAACCGCGGAGCAAGCTGTCCAAAGATGAGATCAGGAAGCTGCGCGCCGCCCGCGCCAAGCGGGAAGTGCCGACATCCGCGCTCGACCTGCTGCTCGAGCCGCGGGTGTGGGACGCCGAAATGGCGGCCAAGGATCTGGTGCACGTGAACCGGACCAATCCGCGGGATCTGGGGATCATCGACCGGTTTCTCGAGACCCAGAGCTATCTGCCCAGGTATGACGAGGAGATCGTGGAGCTCGGTTACCCGCGGTGGCGTTATCTCGATGATCGGCGTGCCCTTATTCTTCTTGCGATGGGCATGGATTCGGTCGAAGGTGACGACCCGCCGACACCCCGCCTGGATGCGCTCATCCAGAAGGCCGCCTGTAAGAACGTCACGCCGGTCATCCGGATTCTCGTGTCCGAAAAGACCGAGCCCGTCGGCCGGCTGTGGG
>NZ_CAKKTL010000028.1:0-11338 GCF_920664355.1 Protofrankia sp. CiP1_Cm_nod2 | reverse complement strand
AGACAAAGGCGCGTGGGAAGAACATCGATTGCCGCATCCTCCTGAAAAGTGGGATCGATTTCGGCGATCTCGATGACATCCGCTTGGACACCTGGGACGCGCTCCAGGCGGAAGGCGATCTCGACACGGTCAAGGAGGTCTGGGTCGTCGTGAGCTCCGGACGGAAGCCACAGGGGCTCGGGCTGACGCTCGCGGGTATCGAATGGGGCCTGTCGGCCGCCTGCCCCACCCGGTTGGCGGAGATCCGTCGTTCCGGTGCGGGTTCGGACGAGTCGATCGTCGAGATCGACGGGGAGGCCGTGCTCAACCGTGTCGCCGGTGACGCCGAGCTGGCCCGGGTCGCGCTTTCCGCGCTCGAGTGCCTGGACGTCAGCGCCGCGGTGGCGCTGCTCGGCCAGGGCTCCGCCCAGCGGCTGCGGCCCTTCGCCGACAGAGCGCGAAGGCTGGCTTTCATCGGGCCGTCCGCAACGCTCGACCCGCGGTGGCTGGCATCCATCGGGCTGCCGGAGGGCCCGGAGCGTCTGCCCTTCCTGCTGTTGCGAGCCCGGCTCCGCCTGATGGAGACGCTGGCGGAGAGCGATCCCTGGGGCTGTGCCGTGCGGGCGGCCGTGCTGTGCGAGGGAACGCTGGGCAAGAACGGCAAAAACGGGTGGAACGCTCTCAAGAACCGTATTCCCGAAGCCGGCAGGATCGCTGGATATCGCAATGACAGCCCGGCCTCGCACGGGAAGGAAAAGGCCGCGCGGACGGGCCGGGCTGTCACTCACCCGTCCGCGGAGAAGCTGCGGGAGTGCTTGCGTGGCCTGCGCGAAGGGCTCAGCAGGCAGGTAAAGGTCGACGGCGTGGGGCTGCCGGACACCTGGGACGGTGTGCTCGTCGACGAGCTCAGCCGGCTGCGCGGCGAGCTTCGGGCGTTCACCGCGCCCGCCTGAACAGGGGCTGCGCCGGGTCAGAGGTCAGGCGGCAGTGCTGGGTCAGGGGCGGTGCCAGGTCTGGGGGTCGGCGGTGACCTGTTCGCCGCTGGCCATGTTCTTGACCTCGTGCGGCTTGCCGTCCTCGAAGGGTGGGAACCAGACGAACGGGATGCCCTTGCGTGACGCGTAACGGATCTGTTTTCCCAGCCTGTCGGCCTCGTGGTAGGTCTCGACGTTGTAGCCGCGGGCGCGCAGGTGTGCGGCGGTGGCCCTCGCCTCGGCCCGGCGGGCGTCGCTGGGGAGCACCACCAGGACGTCGCTGGGGCAGCTCGCGGCGGTTTCCAGGCGTCCTTCCGCCAGGAGCTTGGCGAAGATCCGGGTGAGCCCGATGGAGATCCCGACGCCGGGCAGGTGCCGGCGGATGAACGACCCGGCGAGGTCGGCGTAGCGGCCGCCCGAGCAGATGCTGCCGTAGTCCGGCCAGTCGACGAACTTCCCCTCGTAGACGGTGCCGGTGTAGTAGTCCAGGCCGCGGGCGATGGACAGGTCCGCCACGATGCTGCCGGCGGGCAGGTCGGAGAGCTCGTCGAGGACGAACGACAGCTCGTCCAGGCCCTCGTCCAGCAGGTCGGAGGTGACGCCGAGGCGGCGGATGTCGTCGGCCACGCCGGTGTCGCCGCCGCGGATGTGGGCGAGGTCCAGGCAGGCGGTGATCTGTTCGGGGGTGAGCCCGAGGGTGCTGGCGAGCAGTTTCTCGACGCCGGCGGTGCCTATCTTGTCCAGCTTGTCCGCGACCCGGATGACGCCGAGCGGGTCGCCGATGCCGAGCCCGGTGTAGAAGCCCTGCAGCACCTTCCGGTTGTTGATGTTGACCGACCAGGCGGGGATGCCGAGCCCGGTGAGGATCTCGTGGACGATGCGGGGGAGCTCGGCGTCGAAGTACAGCGGGACGCGGTCGACGTTGATGACGTCGATGTCACACTGGGTGAACTCGCGGTAGCGGCCTTCCTGCGGGCGCTCGCCGCGCCAGACCCGCTGCACCTGGTAGCGCTTGAACGGGAAGACCAGCTCGTTGAAGTGCTGCGCGACGTACCGGGCGAACGGCACGGTGAGGTCGAAGTGCAGGCCGAGCCGGGCGTCGCCGTCGTCGCCGTCGTCGGCCTGCAGCCGGCGCAGGGTGTAGACCTCCTGGGAGGTCTCCCCCTTCGCGAGCAGCACGTCGAGGGCTTCGACGGACGGGGTCTCGACCGAGCAGAAACCGTAGCGCTCGAAGGCCCGGCGGATCTCGTCGAGCCAGCGCAGCTCGACCAGCCGCACCTCGGGCAGCCACTCGGGGAATCCGCTGACCGGCGCGGGCCGGACGAGCTGCTCGTTGCCCATAGCGGAAACGCTCTCCTCTCGAGGACTACCTGACGTCGTGCACCGGATACGGTGAGGCATCGCGTGTGCGTCCCGGCCGGTCGGTCAGGACGCGCCTGAATCCAGCATGACCCGCCGGCCGTACCGTATCCCTTGCGCCACGGCGTGGGGACGGACGTCGTGGCGCACCGCGCGACGACGACCGCGCGACGGCTCCGCGGCGGCTCCGTGCCGGTAGCCGCCGGGCTACGACAGCTTGGGCAGGTCGAAGTGCTCACGGATCTCGGCCTGGACGTCGACGGCCGGGTGCCGGGCATCGACGATCGCCACGTACTCCTTGCGCTGGAAGATCTCCATCACCGGCCTGGTCCGGGCGTGGTACTCACGCAGCCGGACCTCGAGCGCCTCGGGGTTGTCGTCCGAACGGGTCAGCAGCTGGCCGCCGCAGACGTCGCAGGTGTCCGCCACCCGGGGACGGCTGGCGATGAGGTTGTAGTCCAGCCCGCACCGGGAGCACAGGCGTCTGGCCAGCACCCGCCGGTAGACCTCCTCGTCCGGCAGGTCCAGGTAGATCACACCGTCGATGTCGTAGCTCTCCAGGAAGAACTCGGCCTGCCGGGCGTTGCGGGGGAAGCCGTCGATGACGAAGCCGTAGTTCCAGTCGTGGCTGGCGAGCCTGTCCCGGACCACCGACTCGACGAGGTCGTCGCCGACCAGATGGCCGCTGGCGACGACGCGTCTGACCTGGGCGCCCAGTTTGGTATGGCTCTGTACATTCCAGCGGAAAATGTCACCCACGCTGATATGGACGAGGTCGAGGTCGTCGGCGAGCATTTTCGCCTGCGTGCCCTTGCCGCTGCCCTGCACGCCCATGATGACGAACTTGCGCATACCCACCTCCGGCTGCCAGAAGTCTCCGGTTCCCAGGAATTCCCCGCCACTCGCCATGCTCTCCCCGCGGCCCGGCCGCGGGCCGGCGCCGCGCGGCCCCGTCAGTCCGTGAGCTGGCGCCGCGCCGTACCCGCCGGCCTGCCAGGACGGTGGCGATGTGGTGATCGGACGGACGGCCCGGGCGCCGACCGGCCGGACACGCGCGGGAGCCTGCCGGCCGCGCCGGAAGCCGCGCCGTCCGGAGTCCTGGTCCGCTCGACAAAGCGCCGTTCCTGTTCCCTGTCGTTTGTGCCCGGCTGTTCCGCGCCCGGCCGTTCTGTTCCCGGCCGCCGCCCGCCGGCCCCACGCCGACCGGGACGAGGCCCGACCGTACCAGTGCCCGCCCGGCCCGGGAGGTACGCACACGGGAAATCTTCGTACTCGCCGGTGAAACAGTACAAAATGACCTTTTCGAAGCCGCCGGTGGCATCAGGACGGGCGAAGGGCAATGTTTTGGCGAGTATTTAGCGAATATTTGGCGAATGTTGCGGATGTCGGCGGCACCGGTGGGCGGGCCGTGGCGGGAACCGCGTATCCGGTCGCGCGGGCTGGTCCCGGCCGGCCGGCCGGCCGCCGTGGCCGGCCGATCCGTGACAGGCGCCCGGATAGCGGGCGAAGATGGCCGGGTGGACCCGGTGACGCTGTCGGTGCTGGTGAGCGGGCTCGCCGGGATCGCCGAGGAGATGGGGACGCTGCTGGTCCGCAGCGCCTACTCGTCCAACATCAAGGAACGTCGCGACTGCTCGGCCGCCCTCTTCGACCGGGCCGGCCGGATGATCGCCCAGGCCGCGCACGTCCCCGTGCACCTCGGCGCCATGTACGAGTCGGTGCGGGCGGTGGCCGCCCGCGGTGCCAGGCCTGGCGAGGTGTGGGTGCTCAACGACCCGTTCGCCGGCGGGAACCACCTGCCCGACGTCACGCTCGTGTCACCGCTGGCGGCGAACGGCGAGATCATCGCCTTTGCCGCGACCCGGGCGCACCACTCGGACATGGGCGGCATGCGCCCCGGGTCGATGCCGGCCGACTCGCGGGAGATCTACGCCGAGGGGCTCATCATCCCGCCGGTGCGGCTGGTCGCCGACGGTGAGTGGCGTGCCGACATCCTCGAGCTGATCTGTGCGAACTCGCGCACGCCGGAGCTGCGCCGCGGCGACCTGCGGGCCCAGGCCGCGGCGAACCAGCTGGCCGGCACCAGGCTGGCCGAGCTGATCGAACGCCGGGGCCTGGACGTCGTGCTGACGGCGTTCGCCGAGGTGCTGGCCTACGGCGAGCGGCGCTCCCGGGCGATGATCGCGGCGCTGCCGGACGGCCGGTACACCGCCGCCGGCGAGGTCGAGGGCGACGGCGTGACCGATGACGACATCCCGATCCGGGTGGCGGTGACGATCGACGGCGACGCGCTGACGGTCGACTTCGCGGGCACCTCGCCGGCGGTGCCCGGCAACGTGAACTGCCCGCGGGCCGTCACCCGGTCGGCCTGCTGTTTCGCGCTGCGGGTGCTGCTGCCCGAGGACGTCCCGGCGAACGACGGCACCTACGCCCCGCTGGAGGTGCTGACGCGGCCCGGATCCCTGGTGGACGCGCGCCGGCCGTCCGCCGTGGTCGCCGGGAACGTCGAGACGTCCCAGCGGATCGCCGACACGGTGCTGGCGGCCCTGTCCCAGGCCGTCGCGGCCGGCACGGCCCGTGAGGCTCGTACGGACAGCACGGCCGGCACGGCTCGTACGGACAGCACGGCCGGCACGGCTCGTACGGCCGGTGGGCCCGCGGCCGATGGGGCCGGGCGGCGTGAGCCCGGCGACGGCCCGGTCCTGCCCGCGCAGGGGCAGGGCACGATGAACAATCTGATCATCGGCGGGCGGGGGTGGACGTACTACGAGACGCTCGCCGGCGGCCAGGGCGCGTCCGCGCGCGGGCCGGGGCCGTCCGGTGTGCACGTGGGCATGACCAACACCCTGAACACCCCGATCGAGGCCCTGGAGCTGGAGTACCCGATGCGGGTCGAACGCTACGAGCTCGACATGGCCACCGCCGGGGCTGGTCGGCATCCTGGTGGCGCGGGGCTGGTGCGCTCGATCCGGGTGCTTCAGGAGGCGGCCCTGTCGCTGCTCACCGACCGCCGTCGGCACGCCCCGCAGGGCGCCGCCGGTGGCGGGCCAGGCGCGGTGGGGCGCAACGAGGTGGACGGCGTGCGGCTGCCGTCCAAGGCGGGCCTGGAGCTGGCGGCCGGGTCGGTCGTCACGATCCGTACTCCCGGTGGCGGCGGCTGGGGCCCGTCCGACGGCTGAGAGCCGAGGGCTTCCGCCGGCCGCTGCCGGGGCCGCTGCCGGGGCCGCTGCCGGGATGTGTACGGACGCGGCATACGGACGGCATGCGGATCCCGGCCGCGTCCGTGGTCGGATCGGCGTCGATCTCTGGCCGAGGTGATTGTCGTGCGCGCGGCGCCGCTATGATCCGTTTTTGGTTTGATGATATAAGGATGTTGTTCCAATGTTATTTTTATAATCATTTGTTGGTTGACTTGGTTACTTCTGGGGTGTAAATGCACGGAACGTACCCATGGTCGAATCGAAGTCCGTTCATGGGCACGGTGAGTCACGGCTGGTGAGTCACGGCTGCGAGGCAACGGGGCCGCGCCCAATGGCGGTGGAGGAGGTCCGGTGGACACGGTGGTGCTGTCGTCACTGGCGCGGTCGTTCGACGCCGCCCTGCTGTCGGCGGGTGCGCGGGCGGATGCCGCCGAACGGGCGTCCGCGTTCGAGGATCTTGTCCTCCGCTACTGCGAGCCCGGCCGTTTCTACCACACGCTGCGTCACGTGAGTGAGACGTTGGTCGCGCTGCGGCTGCTCGTCACGGCCGACCGGGAGCGCGGCCGGGAGCAGGACCGTGACCGGGCCGGCGGGTGGGAACGGGCCGGCGGACGGGCCCGGCCGGGCGGAGCGGACGACCCGGCGTCCGCGCTGCCCGCCTGCCGGCTCGCGCTCTTCTTCCACGACGCGGTCTACGACACGCGGACGAGTGACAACGAGGCCCGGTCGGGCGAGCTGGCGGCCGCCACGCTGACCGCCCTGGGCTGCCCGCGGCCGGTGGCCGCCGACGTCGACCGGCTGGTGCGGGCAACCGCGGCCCACCTGTCCGCGGGCCCGGACGAAGCCATGGTCAACGACGCGGATCTGCGGGTGCTGGCCCGGCCGGCGCCCGCGTACGACGTCTACGCCCGCAGGGTACGGCGGGAGTATGCCTGGGTCTCCCCGGAGCGCTGGGCCTCCGGCCGGGCCGCCGTGCTGCGCACGCTGCTCGAACAGCGCGTCTACGCCACGCCGTGGGCGTCCCGCCACTGGGAGCCGATGGCCCGCGCCAACCTGCGCCGCGAGCTGGCAGGCCTGCGCCGTGAGCTGGCCGGCCAGCCCTGAACACCTGCGACAGCACTCCGGTGGGTGGAAACCGCCACGGCAGCGACCGTTTCCACCCACCGATACGGAAGCCGTAGGGAAGCCGTAGGCGGGAACCGCTGCGGCCGCGATGGAAACCACCGACGCCTTCGCCGAGCGGCTATGGTTTCGCCCATGTCAGTAAAGAAGGCGGTGATTCCGGCTGCGGGCCTCGGCACCCGGTTCCTGCCGGCGACCAAGTCCCTGCCCAAGGAGATGCTGCCGGTCGTCGACCGGCCGGCCATCGAGTATGTGGTGGAGGAGGCTTCCCGCGCCGGTCTACGGGATGTGCTTCTTGTCACGAGCCGCACCAAGAAGGCGGTGGAGGACCATTTCGACCGGGAGACCGAACTCGAGGCGGCCCTGGAACGGAAGGGTGACACGGCCAGGCTGGGACGCATCCGCGCGTCGGCCGAACTCGCCGAGGTGCACTCGGTCCGCCAGCAGGCCCCGCGGGGGCTCGGCCATGCCGTGCTGTGCGCGGCCGGGCACGTCGGCGACGAGCCCTTCGCGGTCCTGCTCGGCGACGACCTGATCGACGAACGTGATCCGCTGCTGGTGGAGATGCTCGCGGTGCGGGAGCGTTTCGGCGGCAGCGTCGTCGGCCTCATGGAGGTTCCGGAGGAACTCGTCTCGCTGTACGGGGTGGCGACGGTCGACCCGACGGCCGTCGGGCCGGCGGGGGAGCGCTACCAGACCGTCCGCATCCGGGACCTGGTGGAGAAGCCCTCGGCCGACGAGGCGCCCAGCAACCTCGCGATCATCGGCCGGTACGTCCTGTCACCGGCGATTTTCGACGTGTTGCGGCGGACACCACCCGGCCGTGGGAACGAGATCCAGCTCACCGACGCCTTGCGGACGCTGGCCCACCTCGGCGACGATGCGGGCGAGCCCGTCCACGGGGTGGTCTTCACCGGGCGCCGCTACGACACCGGTGACCGGGTGGACTATCTCAAGGCCGTGATCCGGCTCGCCTGCGAGCGGCCGGACATCGGCGGGGAGCTGTACCCGTGGCTGGAGGAGTACGTCTCCGCCGGCGGCCCCAAGTCCGATCCCGGTCCGTGAGAGCCCGGCCGGTGACAGGTGTGAGACGGCCGGCGGGCCTGGCGGGCCTGGCGGGCCTGGCGGGGTGGAGGCGACCGGTGTGAGGCGATCGACGTGAAGTCGGTGGACGCGCACCTCGCCGACATCCTCGCCGCGGTCGGCCCGTTACCCGCACGGCCGCTGCCGCTGGGCGCCGCCCACGGCTGCGTGCTCGCCGCCGACCTGCACGCGGCCACCGCCCTGCCCGGGTTCGACAACTCGGCCATGGACGGCTACGCCCTGTACGCCGCGGACGTCGCCGGCGCCGGCCCCGACCACCCGGTGACCCTGCCGGTCACCGGGGACATCCCGGCCGCGCCGGGCACCCCGGCGCCGGTGGCACCCGGCACCGCCGCCCGGATCATGACGGGGGCGCCGTTGCCGCCCGGCGCCGACACCGTCGTCCAGGTCGAGTGGACCGACGGCCGGATGGACCGGGTCACCGTGGCGCGCGCGCCCGTGCCCGGACAGAACATCCGGCGGGCCGGGGAGGACGTGGCCGTCGGCGACCTGGTCCTGCCCGCCGGGCGGCTGCTCGGCGCGGCCCAGATCGGCCTGCTCGCGGCCCTGAACGTGGCGGCGCCCACCGTCCACCCGCGTCCCCGGGTGGCGGTCCTGTCGACCGGCAGCGAGCTGGTCGAGGCCGGTGGGACGCCCGGGCCCGGGCAGATCGTCGACTCCAACAGCCACGCGGTGGCGGCGGCGGCGCGGGAGGCGGGCGCGCGGGTCCGGCGGTTCGCCGGCGTGCCCGACTCCCCGGACGCGTTCGCCGCGCTGCTCGACGACGTCCGCACCGACGCCGACGCTGTGATCACGACCGGCGGGGTGAGCGTGGGCGCCTTCGACGTGGTCAAGCAGGTTCTCGCCGCCGCGGGGACGGTCCGTTTCGAGCGGCTCGCCATGCGGCCCGGGATGCCGCAGGGGTTCGGGGTGCTCGACGGCGTGCCGGTGTTCACCCTGCCCGGCAACCCGGTCAGCGCGCTGGTGTCGTTCGAGCTGTTCGTCAGGCCCGCGCTGCGGCGGATGCGCGGGCTTGCGTCCGTGCACCGTCCGACGCTGGTGGTCACGACGGCCCAGCCGGTGCGGGCCGCCGCGGGCCGGCGCTCGTACCTGCGGGTCCGGCTGGCCGATGGCGGCGCGGGCCGCCCGCCCGTGGCGCATCTCGCCGGCGGCCAGGGCGCCCACCAGATGTCGGCGCTGGCGGCCGCGGACGCGCTGTTGATCGTTCCGGCGGATGGCGGTGAGCTGCCCGCCGGGCGGGAGCTGACCGCGCTGCTGCTCGACGACGAGGTGACGGTGGCGAGCCGCCGCGGCGGCGTGCCACCGGCCGGCCGGCGGCATGTGGAGGTGGGCGGGTGACCGAGCCGGACGGGCCGAAGCTGACCCATGTGGACGCCACCGGCGCCGCCCGGATGGTCGATGTCTCCGCCAAGGACGTGACCGCGCGGACGGCGACGGCCCGCGGCTGCCTGCGGGTGGCGCCCGCCGTCGTCGACCTGCTGCGCGGGGCCGGCGTGCCCAAGGGGGACGCGCTCGGGGTGGCCAGGGTGGCGGGCATCATGGGCTCCAAGCGCACGTCCGAGCTCATCCCGCTGTGCCATCCGATCGCGCTGTCGGGGGTCCGGGTCGACATCGACGTCCACGACCATGGTGTCGAGATCACCGCGACCGTCCGGACGGCGGACCGCACCGGCGTGGAGATGGAGGCGCTGACCGCGGTGGCGGTGGCCGGGCTCACACTGCACGACATGGTCAAGGCAGTCGATCCGGCCGCGACGCTCACCGACATCCAGCTGCTGGTGAAGACCGGTGGACGGTCGGGTGACTGGCGGCGCCACCCGGTCGTCGCACCGCCGGACACGGGAGTGCGGGCCGGGTCGTCAGGGGTACCGGCCGGTGCCCGTGCCCGAGTGATCACGGTTTCGGACCGCGTGCACGCCGGCGGGTACGCCGACCGGTCCGGGCCGCTGGCGGCCGGGGCGCTCGGCCGGATCGGCTTCGTCGTCGACGACGTGGTCGTCGTCCCGGACGAGCCCGACGCGATCGTGGCCGCGCTGACGGCGGCGGTGCGTGCCGGGATCCATCTGGTCGTCACCACCGGCGGCACCGGTCTCGCGCCCAGGGACGTCACGCCGGAGGCGACCCGGCTGGTGATCGACCGTGAGGTGCCCGGGCTCGCCGAGGCACTGCGCGCGGCCGGCCGGGAGACGGTCCCGACGGCGGTCCTCTCCCGCGGGATCGCCGGTGTGCGGGAGGGGACGCTGGTGGTGAACCTGCCGGGCTCCACCGGTGGCGTCGCCGACGGGATGACCGTGCTCGCCGGCGTGGCCGGGCACGCCGTCGCGCAGATCAGGGGCGGCGGGGAGCACCGTCACGCCGGCTCCCACGATCATGCCGGTGACGCGGCGGGCGCCGGCCGGAGCCCGCGGGAGAAGAGGGGATGAGGGCGCCCGGGTGGCCGGCGAGTCTCACGGACGGGCCGGTGGCCGTGCGTCCTCTGCGGCTGCGCGAGGCTGCCACCTGGGTCGACATCCGGCTGCGCAACGGCGACTGGCTCGCGCCGTGGGAGGCGACGGCGAAGGCGCTGCCCGCCACCGACGAGGCGTGGGCGCGGCGCCAGACCGTCGGGGTCTACATCCAGATGGTGCGGCGGCTGCGCCAGCAGGCGCGTGTCGGTCAGGCCCTGCCGTTCGCCGTGACGTTCGAGGGCCGGCTGGTAGGACAGATCACCGTTTCCACGATCGTCCGTGGCGCGTTGAACAGCGGCCATGTCGGTTACTGGGTTGACCGTATGTATGCCGGCCGTGGGATAACCCCGACCGCATTGGCGCTGGTGGTGGATCACTCTTTCACCGCGGTGGCACTGCACCGGCTGGAGGCGCACGTCCGGCCGGAGAACACCGCGAGCCGGCGGGTGGTGGAAAAGCTCGGGTTCCGCGAGGAGGGGTTCCACCGGCGCTATCTGGCGATCGGCGGGGCTTACCGGGACCACATCAGCTACGCCATCACCACGGAGGACGCTCCGGAAGGGCTGCTGAACCGCTGGCACAGCGTCCGCGCGCCACATAGCTGAGATCAACAACACCTACTCGACATTAACTGAGAGTAGTCATGCGTCTACTTTCAGATGTGACGTCGGCCACACGTAGGGATGGTTGTCATGGTTTGTCTGTCCGTTAAGATCCTTTTGTGGTGTGTGCGTCGCCGTTTCGCGATCGAGCTTGGCTCGATGAGCTTTTCTCGGCCTCAATTCAGTTACTAAGCGTGAACGTGATGTGGGCTGCGATGCCGCGACACGCGCTCTTCGGGTCGGTGACCGGACGGTATTCGCTCACTAGCGTTCCTCGGAGCGCCTGAGGATAGCGGCGTCGCGCCGCTGGGCGTCCCTATCCTCCCGGCGGCGCGAACGCCCATGATCGGGCCGCCGGAGCCCCTCGTATTTCGGCGCGGTCGACATGCGGGGCCCGGGTCCGCCAACGTCATCTTCGATATCCGAGTCGGCAGGAAGGCCACCGTCCATGGTCAACTCGCCTGTACGGCAGCCCGCGCCGCCTGAGGCTCGTACGGGCGCTTCGCGGTCCGCGCTCCGATGCCGTCTTCCGGACACGCTGTCATGAGCGC
>NZ_CAKKTL010000027.1:27805-34222 GCF_920664355.1 Protofrankia sp. CiP1_Cm_nod2 | reverse complement strand
GCGCCCGGCCGCGGGCGACCGCGTCCGCCCAGACCGCGCCGCGCCGCACCGGCGCCCGCGCCGCGGCCGGGTCGATCTCGCCGCGGATGACCCGGGCGGCCCAGCGCAGCGCCTCCTCGAGGAAGTCCGCCGGCTCGAGCAGGACGTCGGCGAGGCCGAGGGCGAACGCCTGCGCGGCGCGCAGCATCCTGTTCTGGTTCAGCGGGTTCTCGATGGCGATGGTGACCGCGCGGTCCGCGCCGACGAGGTTGGGCAGCAGCTGGGTCCCGCCCCAGCCGGGCAGCAGGCCGAGGAAGACCTCCGGCAGCGCCAGCGCGGTGACGTCCGATGACAGCGCACGGTAGTCGCAGTGCAGCGCCACTTCCAGGCCGCCGCCCATGGCCGCGCCGTTGACCAGCGCGAACGTGGGGACCTTGCGGCCGCCGAAATGTCCCTCACCGATCCGTCGCAACGCCGCGTGGCCGAGTTCGCCGATCGCGTGGATGCCGGCCCGGGCCGCTTCCGGGTCGCGCAGCGACGACCGGAAGGCCAGGTCGGCGCCGACGCTGAAGATGAACGGCTTGCCGGTGACAGCAACCGCCGACACGGCCGGGGTGTGCGCCTCGATCTCGTCGGCGGCGGCGAGCAGGCTGCGCAGGCCGGCCGGCCCGAAGGTCGACGGGCGGGTGTGGTCCAGGCCGTTGTCCAGAGTGACCAGCGCGAGCGGCCCGGCCACACCCGGCAGGGCCACATAGCGGACGTGGGCCTGGGTCACCACCTCGCCGGGGAAGTCGAGGGCGGTGGCCGGTGTCCCGCTCATCGGGCTCCTCCTGTCCGTCCGGACGCCTGCGCGGCAGCGCTGGCAGCGCTCCTGCCGCTGGCGGCACTCCTGCCGTTGGCAGCGCCGGCGTCGCCGGTGAAGTGCGGGTTCTCCCAGATGGTGGTCGCGCCCATGCCGAAGCCCACGCACATGGCGGTCAGCCCGTAGCGGACGTCGGGACGGTCGGCGAACTGGCGCGCGAGCTGGGTCATCAGCCGGACGCCGCTGGAGGCCAGCGGGTGCCCCAGCGCGATCGCCCCGCCGAAGGGGTTCACCCGCGGGTCGTCGTCGGCGATCCCGAAGTGGTCGAGGAAGGCGAGCACCTGGACGGCGAACGCCTCGTTGAGCTCGAACAGCCCGATATCGTCGATGGACAGGCCGGTGCGGGCCAGCGCCTTCTCGGTGGAGGGGATCGGGCCGAGGCCCATCACATGCGGCTCGACACCGGCGAAACCGAACCCGGCCAGCCGCATCTTCGCAGTCAGCCCGAGTTCCTCGGCGACATCCCCGGCGGCGAGGATGCAGCCGGTGGCGCCGTCGTTGATGCCGGCGGCGTTGCCCGCGGTCACCCGGCCGTGCGGCCGGAACGGCGTCTTCAGGCCGGCCAGGCCCGCCAGGGTGGTGTCGGGGCGCGGCGGCTCGTCGGCGGTGACGAGCTCCCAGCCGCTGTCGGTGTGGCGGGCGGCGACCGGGACGAGGTCGGGCTGGATCAGCCCGTCGGCGTACGCCTTGGCGACCTTCCGCTGGGAGGCCAGCGCGTAGGCGTCCGTCCGCTCCTTGGTGATCGTCGGGTAGCGGTCGTGCACGTTCTCCGCGGTCTGGCCCATGACCAGCGCGGAGGTGTCGATGAGCTTCTCGGAGACGAAGCGCGGGTTGGGGTCGGCGCCCTCGCCCATGGGGTGGCGGCCCATGTGCTCGACGCCGCCTGCGATCGCGACGTCGTAGGCGCCGACGGCGATCGCGGACGCGGTGGTGGTGACGGCGGTGACCGCGCCGGCGCACATCCGGTCGATGGCGTAGCCGGGCACGGACTGCGGCAGCCCGGCCAGGATGCCCGCCACCCGGCCGATGGTCAGCCCCTGGTCGCCGGTCTGGGTGGTCGCGGCGATCGCCACGTCGTCGATCCGTTCCGCCGGCAGCGCCGGGTTGCGCCGCAGCAGCTCACGGATGACCTTGACGATCAGATCGTCCGCTCGTGTCTCGGAGTAGACCCCCTTGGCCTTGCCGAAGGGGGTTCGGACGCCGTCGACGAACACGACGTCGCGGACGGAGTCCCTGGCGGATTGGAACACTGTGCCTCCTGACCGGGGAGACCCGGCAGGTCGCTATCGAAACCGGTCCGGTCACGCCCGCGGAGCGCATGTGACGGACGGCGATCTACCGGGAGGACGGTACCGGTGCCGGCGTGACCGCCGACACGGTCAGCCTACGGCAGAAGGTTACCCATGGGTAACCCCATTCGGCCTCGATCCCGGTTCGACACCGACGCCGGCCGGGCGCCGGCCCCGCCCCGATGCCGGCCGGGGCCCGGCGCTGGCTCCGGCGCTGGCTCCGGCCCGGCCAGCGACAGCGACAGCCCGGCCCGGACGGCGGCGGCCCGGACGGCTATACGCTCCCGTCCGGGCCGTTCGTCGGTTCGGTGGCCGGCTCCGCCGCCGGCCTGGCCGCTGGCTCCGCCACCGGCTCGGCTACCGCCACCGGCTCGGCTACCGCCACCGGCTCGGCTACCGCCACCGGCTCGGCTACCGCCACCGGTTCCGTTGCCGGCTCGGCCAGGGCGTCCGCGACCGGCCCGGCGGTGAGCGCCACCTGCCAGGGCCGGGCGCCGCCGGCCCGCAGCACCCCGGCCACCAGTTCGCTGGTCACCCGCGGGTCGCTGACCTGGTGGTCGCTGGCCGCCGGGCGCGGTGGTGACCAGGCGAGCCGGCGGGCGAGAGCCGGTTCCAGCAGGTTCTCCACCGGCATGGTCCGCTCGGCGGCGATCGCGGTGAGACGGGCGCGTACCCGGGTCAGGCGGGCGGCGGCCGCCGGGTCGCGGTCGGCCCACCGGTTCGGCGGCGGCAGGGCGTCCGCGTTGGCCGAGGCGGGCGCGGGCAGGGCGTCCTCGGGCAGCCCGGCGGCCTCCCGCAGGGCGGCGAACCAGGTCCGCGCGGTGCGGCGCAGCCGCGGGCCGGAGAAGACCGGCAGCCGGGTCAGGGCCTCGACGTCCACGGGAGCGGTCAGCACCGCTTCGATGATCGCGCTGTCCGGGAGCACCCGGCCGGGCGCGATGTCGCGTTCGCGGGCGATGCGGTCCCGGGTCGTCCACATCGAGCGGACCGCGGCGAGCTGGCGCCGGTTGCGGACCCGGTGGATCCCGCTGGTGCGCCGCCACAGGTCCGGCCGCGGCTCCCGCGGGGGAGCGGCCGCGATCGCGGCGAACTCCTCCCGGGCGAAGGCCAGCTTGCCCTGCGCCTCCAGCTCGGCCTCCAGCGCGTCGCGCAGTTCGACGAGCAGTTCGACGTCGAGCGCGGCGTAGCGCAGCCACGGTTCGGGTAACGGCCGGGTGGACCAGTCGGCCGCGGAATGCCCCTTCTCCAGGGTGAAGCCCAGCACCTTCTCGACCATGATCCCGAGCCCGACCCGCTCGTAGCCCAGCAGCCGGCCGGCCAGCTCGGTGTCGAAGAGCAGGCCTGGGCGCAGGCCGACCTCGGCCAGGCAGGGCAGGTCCTGGCTGGCCGCGTGCAGGACCCATTCGGCGTCGCCGACGGCGTCCTGCAGGCAGGTGAGGTCGGCGAGTGCGACCGGGTCGACAAGATGGGTGCCCGAGCCGCGGCGGCGTACCTGGACGAGGTAGGCCCGCTGGCTGTAGCGGTAGCCTGAGGCCCGTTCGGCGTCGAAGGCGACCGGGCCCGTGCCGGCGGCCAGCCGCGCCGCCGCCGCGAGCAGCGCCGTCCGGTCGACGATCACGGCAGGTATGCCCTCGGCGGGTTCCAGCAGCGGGCGGGCCTGCCCCGCGCTGCCGTCCGGCCCTTGGCCGAGTTGGTGGGATGAGTCCGGAACCGTCGACGTCACGATCGGCGATGGTACGTCGCGAACAGCGTCCAAGCGTGCTGGACGGGTGCAGGGAAACCAGCCAGATCGACCAGGGACGGCGGTTTGCCCCGGATCAGGGGCCTTCTTTCACCCTGGAGAGCCGATCGGTCGCTCAAAGCGTCGGAATGCTTGTGGGACCGCGGTATGGGCGGGGCCGGCACCGGGCCGGCGTCAGGCCGGCACCGGGACGGGGTCAGGACGGGTGGCGGGACGGCAGAGGTATCACTCCGCGTATCCGTGGGGGCAGGCCCACCATGGCCGCCAGCAGGTCGACGAAGGAGTGGAGCTGGGCCGCCGCCTCGGCGGGCCGCCACAGACGGTGATCGCAGCCGTTGGTCGTCCCGGGCCACTCCGGCGACCAGGAGCAGCGCAGTTCCACGTCCGAGTTGTCGCCGTCCGCCGCCAGCACACCGAACCGTTTCGAGCTCGTGATGGTCACCGTGCCGCCTATCGCCCGGTAGCCGGCCTGGTTGGCCTCCATCGCGTCCCGCAGCCACGACCAGACGACCTCGGGCAGCAGCGGGTCGGCGGCGATCTCGGGGTCGACCGCCGCGCGGGCATAGCAGACGAACCGTGCCGTGCCCTCCCAGGCGCTGTGCCCAGCCGGGTCGAACAGGAGGATCAGCCGGCCCGAGGCGGCTTCGTCGCCGTCCTGCGAGAGCCCGCCGGCGGCCGCGAACGCGTACGGCGCGAGTCTCGCCGGCGCCTGGATCTCGTGTACCGCGACCTCCGGGCGGACCCGGCCCAGCGCGTCCCGCAGCGCAGCCGTGGCCGCGAGGAAGACAGCTGGGCCGCCGTCCGGAGACAGCGGCGCGCCCATGGACGTCACGGTAGGACGTCCTGACCGTGCGCGCGCGACGGAGCATGGATGTGCGAGATGGTGTGGGCGGCAGTACGGGCGAGCGGTGCGCGGAGCAGCCGACAGGGAGCCAACCGGCAGGAAGCGGCCAACCGGTCAGGTGGCATGGCACGACCACCGGTCAGGCGACATGTGGTCAGGCGACATGGCACAGCTGGTGGTGGCGCGCTGCTCCACCGGACGGCTCCGGCTCCGGCGTGCGTGCCCGGGCGGCCGGCGTCCCCGGCTGCCCCGGGCCGACGAACAGGGCTGTTCCGCAGTCGACGCAGGCACGGTCGGGACAGTCCACGCCGTGCCCGTCGGCGCACGGGGGCTGTTCGAAACCGCGCTCGTCGCCGCACCGCGGGCAGATCAGAAAGATCAGCTCGTCACCGCCCACAAGGACCTGTTCCATCCGGACACCACTCCCCAGGGCATGCTCACGACACAGAGGGTGTGCGTGGACATCACAGGCCCTCTCATCCCATCCCGACTTCCCTGACGGTGGCACGGACAGGCCCCATCTCCGCGTATTCGGTGCCGGCGTGTCGTGCACGTGCACGATGCCCGGTACATAAGTCATCGCGGTAACGGTTGTGTTGCGCGGCCATTGGGATGTTCATGCCGTTTCGTGGTGCCGCGGTGGCCGTGCCGCGGGCCGGCCCACCGGCCGGCCCCACCGGCCGGCACCGTGGGCCGGCCCGCGCTCACCTGCCGGAGGTGGCTCGAGAGATGGGTGTGACGGTTCGCCGGAGCTGGCCTCAGGACACGGGTTCGGATGCCGACGCAGCGGGGGCGCCCGGCCCGGCGTGGGCGGCATCGGCAGTGCGGCCGGCCGCCGGTGCCCGCAGCCACCGGCGTTCGACGAAGTAGGGGGCAACCGGCAGGACGGACGCCCCGAGCGCCAGCAGCGTCCGCCGCGTCGCCCAGTGCCGCGTCGTGGCGACGGCGACGATGAGCGCGCAGTAGGCGAGAAAGAGCACGCCGTGGATCGGCCCGAGCACCCGGACCCCACCGGGGTGGTCGGCCGTATGTTTGATCACGGTCGCCGCCAGCAGGAGCAGGAAGGACGTCGCCTCGGCAATCGAGATCAGCCGGGCGGCGGCGAGCAGCTGGTCGCCGCTGTCGGACCGTCGGTGGGCACCGTCGGCTGGCATGTTCGGCCTCCGTAGTCGTTATGCATGGTCGGTCGTTGCGCATGGTCACTCATGACGCATGGTCACTCATGACGCATGGCCAGTCATGGCGCATGGTCGGGTCATCGCACATGGCCGGGCCGGCGGGCATGCCGGATGTGCGGGCATATCGGGTCGGCGGGCATACCGGGTCGGCAGGTGTGTCGGGTTGGCAGGTGTGTCGGGTTGGCGGTTGGCGGGTCGGTGGGCATGTCCGTCATGGCGGCGGCATGGCCGCGCCGGCGGCCGGCCGTCGGGGGAGGGCCCGCGGATCTGGTGGCCAGCCTGTTCTACGTATTGTCGAAGATAAACCGTTCCCGGGGCGGCCTGTCGACCCTCCGGCGACGCCCGTGCGCGGTGGCACATCGCGCCGCCCGGTGCCCCCCGCGCCCCCGGGCCCGGGCCGGTGGCAGGCAAGATCTGTGCGTCCCCAGAACCGGTGTCCCCGCGCCCGCGGACCCGGGGCGTCCGTCAAAAAAACCGGGCATCCCGCCTCGCCCGCATTCCCGTGCCAGCGTCGCCGTGTCCGT
>NZ_CAKKTL010000027.1:0-27647 GCF_920664355.1 Protofrankia sp. CiP1_Cm_nod2 | reverse complement strand
GTGTGCCGCGGTGGGCGCCGCGGTGGGCGTGGCGGTGGGCGTGGCAGGAGGCGTGGTGGCGGGCGTGACGGAGGTCGCGACCGGGCCGCACCCCCTGTCGGAGGCATCCTTCGCGATGAACGTGCAACCATCAGGGTCATGTGTGCGGCAGCGGTGGATCCGGCGGTGGATCCAGTGGAACCAGGCGGGACGTCCGAGGTGGGTGGGGTGCCCGGGCCACGCCCCGAGTTGCGCGACGCGCCGTTCCTGCGTGCCTGCAGGGGCGAGCCCGCCGAGCATGTTCCGGTGTGGTTCATGCGTCAGGCGGGCCGCGCGCTGCCCGAGTACCGCAAGCTGCGCGCGGGCACGGCGATGCTCGACTCCTGCCGTGATCCGGATATGGTGACAGAAATCACACTACAGCCGATACGCCGTTTCGGTACGGATGCCGCGATCCTGTTCTCCGACATCGTGCTGCCCCTGGTCGCCATCGGGGTGGACATCGACATCGTCGCCGGGGTGGGCCCGGTCGTCGCGGAGCCGGTCCGGGACGGTGCCGCGCTGGCCCGGCTGCGCCCGCTCGCCGGCGACGACGTCCCGTACGTGACCGAAGCCGTCCACACGCTCGTGCGCGAGCTGGGGCCGACCCCGCTGATCGGCTTTGCCGGGGCTCCGTTCACCCTGGCCAGCTATCTCGTCGAGGGCGGGCCGAGCCGGACGCACGCCCGCACCAAGCAGCTGATGTACAGCGCGCCGCAGGTGTGGCACGAGCTGGCCGACCGGCTCGCCGACATCACCATCGGTTACCTTCGGGTCCAGGTGGACGCGGGGGTGAGCGCGCTGCAGCTGTTCGACTCGTGGGCCGGGGCGCTGGACGAGGCCGACTACCGCCGCTACGTCCTGCCCCACAGCCGGCGGGTCCTCGAGGCGTTCGCCGGGGACGGCGTCCCCCGCATCCATTTCGGGGTGAACACCGGGGAACTGCTCACCGTCATGGCCGATGCCGGGGCCGACGTGGTGGGGGTGGACTGGCGGGTCCCGCTGGACGAGGCCGCCCGCCGGATCGGCCCGGGCCGGGCGGTGCAGGGCAACCTCGACCCGACCGCCGTCTTCGCGCCGCGTGACGTCCTCGCCGAGAAGGTCCATGACGTGTGCGCCCGCGGCGCCAAGGCGGACGGCCACGTGTTCAACCTCGGGCACGGCGTGCTGCCCGAGACCGACCCGGACGTGCTCGCCCACATCGTCGAGCTGGTGCACGAGTTCTGAGCACCGCCCGTCCGCCGGCCGTCGCTTTCCCGGGCACCGCTTTCCGGGAGCCACTCTCCTGGCCGGCGTCTTGCCGGCCAGGGCTCTCCTGATCGGTGCCCTTCCGGTCCCGGTGCCCTCCTGATCGTCATTCCGGCCGTCCGACGGGCGGGCTGGGCAGCCTCTGCCCGGTCAGCCGGCGGGGCGGCCAGGGCCCGGCCCCCGCCGCGCCATCGCGCGGCGCCGTGCGGCCCACGGCTCATGCGGCATCGTGCGGCCCGGGCGGCGCGGTGCGGCCCGCGCGGCATCGTGTGGCCCTGGCACGGGAAGTCGGGCTGGAGCTGGCCGTCACGGGCGGCGCGGTGCGGCCCGGGCGGCATCGTGTGGCGCCGCACGGTATCCGCTGTGGCGCGGCGTAGGTCTTAAGTGACTTTATGCGATGTTATGTGACGCCGTGTGGGCGGCCGGGTGCCTTTCCTCACCCTTGCCGGGCAATCTTCGCCCGTCGCGGTCCGGCGGGCGGACGCGGGAGGAAACTGGTGCGGGTCACGCAACATGCGGCCGTCGGCCCGGGCCGGCACGCCGCTGGACAATGGCGGCCGGTGCGCGGACGGTGGCCAGGCGTATCGGGTGAGGTGGCCGTAACGGGAGGAGCGGGTCTGCATGCGGGTCGTCGTGGTCGGAGCGGGTGTCGCGGGGCTTGCGGCCGCCCATGCACTGCGGGGCCGAGCCCAGGTCACCGTCGTGGAGGCCGCCGACCGGGTCGGGGGCAAGCTGCGGACGACCCCGTTCGAGGGGCTCGAGCTTGAGGAGGGCGCCGAGTCGTTCCTCGTCCGGGTGCCGGACGCGGTGCGGCTGGCCCGTCATGTGGGCCTCGGCCACGACATCGTCCACCCGGCCACCACCAGCGCGTCGCTGCTGATCTCCGGCCGGCTGCGCCCGCTGCCGCCGCGGACCCTGCTCGGCGTCCCGACCGACGTGGTCGGCCTGCTGCGCTCCCGGGTGCTCTCCCCGGCCGGGCTCGTGCGCGCCGCGGCCGATCTGGTGCTGCCGCACACCCCGCTGCCGGCCGATCCCACGGTCGGCGGCTTCGTGGGTGCCCGGGTCGGCCGCCAGGTCGTCGAACGCCTGGTGGATCCGCTGCTCGGCGGGGTGTACGCGGGGCGGGCCGACGCCATGTCGCTGCGGGCCACGGTCCCGCAGCTGGCCCCGATCATGTCCGAGAGCCGTTCGCTGCTGCTCGGGGCGTACCGGGCGCGGGCCCGTACCGCGCCGGCCGACCCCGCGTCCGCCCCGGTGTTCGCCTCGGTGCGCGGTGGTCTGGGCCGCTTCGCCGCGGCCGTCGCGGACGCCAGCGAGGCGGAGATCCTGCTGGGGACGCGCGTGCGCAGGCTCAGCCAGACCGCCGCCGGCTGGCGGGTGAGCCTCGTCGGCCGTGGGCCGCGGGCCGTGCCGGACGGCGCCGGCGGTGACACCGGCGCGGGCACAGGCCCCGGCCCCGATGCCGGCCTCACAGCCGGCCTCACAGCCGGCCTCACGGCCAACATCGAGGCCGGCATCGCGGCCGGCCCTGGCGCCGACGCCGTCGGCGGACACAGCGCCTGGGACGTCGACGCCGACGCGGTGATCCTCGCCGTACCCGTGCCCGAGGCCCGGCGGCTGCTCAGCCCGGTGGCGCCGTACGTGGCCGCGCCGCTGGCCGCGGTCCCGTACACGTCGGTGGCGTTGATCACGCTGCTCTACCGCGGGGTACAGCTGCCGCGGGGCAGCGGCTACCTCGTCCCGCCGAGCCAGGGCAACGTGATGAAGGCGGCCACGTTCCTGTCCGCGAAGTGGCCGCACGTGTCGACGGACCCCGGCCTGAGCGTCGTGCGGGCGAGCGTCGGCCGGGCCGGCGACGAAGGCGATCTGGAACGTTCCGACGTCGAGCTCGCCGGTGTCGTCGCGGCCGAGCTGGCCGCCGCGACCGGCCTGACGGCCCGGCCGCTGGCGAGCCGGGTGACCAGGTGGGACGCTGCGCTCCCGCAGTACCTGCCCGGCCATCTCGAGCGGACGGCGGTGGTGCGCGGGATGCTGCCGGCCGGTCTCGCGCTGGCCGGCGCCGGGTACGACGGGGTGGGCATCGCGGCGTGTGTCCGCTCCGGTGAGGCCGCGGCGGAGACGGTGCTGCGTTCCGACGATGCGGTCCGGGTCGGCCAGTGACCCGGCGTTCCGGACGCGGCCCGTTCGCGGTCCGCGGCCGGCCTGAGCGGTGGTCCGCTTCCGGTCGGTGACCCGGCGTCCCGGGTGCCGGGCCCGTTCCCGGACGGTGGCCCGTTCGTGGACGGTGGCTCGTTCGTGGATGGTGACCGGGCTCCGGGGGTGCCCGTGGGGTGCTGGCGGGCCCCTGCCGGCCCGGCAGATGATCACGGCCGGTGGGATGGGGCTCCGCGCGCAACCGTGGGTACCCGCGGGCCTCCGCCGGCCCGGTAGGCGACAATTGGGCCATGCCCGAGACTCCCACAGCCATCACCGAGACTCCCGCGACCGGGAGCTCCCGAGGCGGTCCCGTCCCCTCCGCCCGGGATCTCAACGCCGAGCTGCTCTACACGTCCTGGTCGGTCTTTGCGGCGCGTGACGCCCTGCCCGCGGACCGGACGGCGATCGCGGCCGAGGTGGAGGACCTGCTGGACGGGGCGCTCGCCAAGGACGTCTACACCCGGGGCGTCTACGACCTGAGCGGCTACCGGGCGGACGCCGACGTCCTGCTGTGGTGGACCAGCCCCGACCCCGACCTGCTCCAGGAGACCTACCAGCGGTTCCGCCAGAGCGCTCTCGGGCGGGCGCTGGCACCGGTGTGGTCGTCGGTCGGCCTGCACCGGCCGGCCGAGTTCAACCGCAACCACGTGCCCGCCTACGTCCGGCGCGAGGACCCGAAGGCGTACGTGTGCGTCTACCCGTTCAACCGGTCGCTGGAGTGGTACCTGCTGCCCGACTACGAACGCCGCGGCATGCTCGCCGAGCACGGGATCATGGGCCGGGAGTTCCCCGACGTCCGGGCGAACACGGTGGCCGCGTTCGGGCTGGGTGACTATGAGTGGCTGCTGGCCTTCGAAGCGGACGAGCTGCACCGGATCGTCGACTGCCTGCGGCACCTGCGCGCCAGCCGGGCGCGGGCGCACACCCGCCTGGAGACACCGTTCTTCACCGGTGTCCGCAAGCCGGTCGCCGACCTCGTCGCGGCCCTGCCGTAGGCGGCCCTGTCACGGGCGGTCCTGCCGTAGAGACGGTCCTGTTATAGGCCGCCCCGGGGCGGTTCGCCGGACGTACCGGCTTCTCGCCGGATGAGCCCCGGCCTCCTGGCCGGGCGCCGTTTTGGCCAAACGTTGGTTCAGCCGGGCATGGGTTTGACCAAACGTTGGTTTGGTCGGGCGTTGGTTTGGCCGGGCACGGGTTTGGCCGGGCGCGAGCGTGGCCAGGTGCTGGTTTTTCCAGGTGTCTGTTTAGCTGGGTGCCTGTTCAGCCGGGTGCCGGTTCGGCCACGGCGTCGGCCGCGGCATCGGTCGCGGCTCCGCCCCTGGCGGATGCGGGTGCCGGCACCGGCGCTCCCCTCACGCCTCCGCTTCTTTCAGTAGCTACGGAATAACTTTTCGCAGCGAAATGGCGTTGCCTCGCCAGGGGAATAACTTTCCGCATCTTCTCGTGTGTATGTGGTGAGCATATGGCCCTCCGTCCGCCCGGTTCCCCCCGGATAAAGAGGGCATTACGTTGCAATTAAGGCTGTCGCCTGCCGCCTGTCGGCGACTGCCGGGTGGGTTTGCCTCATGCCGTGAACCGTGCGACGCCTCTGCTAGTATCCGCCACATGTTCACGGCCGTTTGTCCGTACCATCCGGCCAGTTGCTTTCTGTAGTCGCAAGGAGGTTGCTGGATTATCTGTCCAGCAGTGCCAGTATATTTTTTCCGTTGTTGTCAGCCGGCTGTCCGGGTGGGGGAGTTCGATGGGCGTGGAGCGATGTCCGGTGGTCGCCGGACGGTTCGTGGTAAGGACTGGTCTCGATACCGTCCGTGTTTTTCCACGGTGGCCGTAACGATTCACGTGGGCGTCCGTGTGCCATGGAGGGACGGCCGCGCGTAATGGTTGCGGAAGGTGTCCGGTCGCATGCCGGCCGGGTAGCCTCCTGGCCCGGACCGAAGCAAACCAAAATTTTTCAATCCCAGCGGACAGTAACTTGCCCGAGTCCTGGGGGGGACTGGCAGTGACAGAAACCATGCCCGATGGCGCGCGGACGCCGACGGGTGCCGCAGCGGCACCCGTTATACCCGTCCTCAGCGTCTGGCCGCACAACGACCCTGCTTTCGTCGACGTTTCCCGGCTCGTCCGGCAGCGACTGCCCAGCCGGTCGGCAAAGCCGTTACCGCCGGTTCCGGAGACGGTTCAGAAGGATATTGCCTACCGGGCCCAGGTCGGCTGGGAGCGCAGATACGTCCGGCTGCTCGCGATGTTCGACGCGGCCGGCTGCGTCCTGGCGGCGCTCATGGCCTTCCTGGTGCGTTTCGGCGACAACCCGGCGTCGTCCTGGCCGTATATTGTGATGAGCGGCGTACTGCCGTTGGCCTGGGTGCTGTCGATGGCGTTCGGGCGCGCCTACGAAGGGCGTTTTCTCGGCGGTGGTTCGGAGGAGTTCAGGCGGGTCATCAACGCGTCCGCCCGGCTCACCGCGTGCGTCGCGGTCATCTCCTACGCGACGAAACTTGAGATCGCCCGAAGTTACGTCCTCATCGCGTTCCCGATGGCGACGCTGCTCGCGGTCGTCGGGCGCTGCTGCGGGCGGGGGATCCTGCACCGTATGCGCCGTGGTGGGCGCTGCCTGCACAGAGTCCTGGTCATAGGCTCCGGTGACGCCGCGGCGACCCTCGTCCGGCTGGCCCAGCGCGACCCGACGGCGGGCTGGTCCATGGTCGGCGTCTGCCTGGACCGCCTGCCCGGCCGGCACAGCCACGACCGGCTCGAACGCAGCGGCTTCGACCTGCTCGGCGTTCCCATAGTGGGGACGCTGGAAAGCCTGCACACCGCCATCGGGGCGACCATGGCGACCACCGTCGCGATCTGCCCACAGATGGACGGTGAAACGCTCCGCCGGGTGATGCTGGCCCTCGAGGGCAGCGACATCGACGTTCTTGTCAGTTCGGCGCTCACCGACGTCACCGGCCCCCGGATCTCGATCCGTCCGGTCGCCGGGCTTCCTCTGCTGCATATCGAGGAACCCGAGCTCACCGGTGCCCGCCGGGTTCTCAAGGCATGCGTCGACCGCGTTTTCGCGTTGGCCGCGGTGCTGCTCGCACTGCCGTTCCTGTTGGCGGTCGGTATCGCTATCCGAGTGACCAGCCGTGGCCCGGCGATATTCAAACAGACCCGGGTGGGCCGTAGCGGCGAGACGTTCCGCATGTACAAGTTCCGCTCCATGTACCTCGATGCCGAGGAGCGTCTGGAAGAGCTGCGCGCCGCGAACGAGCGCGCCGAGGGCCTGTTGTTCAAAATACGCGACGACCCGCGGGTGACCCCCATCGGCCGCTTTCTGCGCAAATGGTCGCTCGACGAGCTGCCCCAGCTGTTCAACGTCCTCAACGGGAACATGTCGCTGGTCGGCCCGCGGCCGCCGCTGCCGGCGGAGGTGGCCCGCTACGAAGGCGACGTGCACCGCCGGCTGATGGTCAAGCCCGGTCTCACCGGGCTGTGGCAGATCAGTGGCCGGTCCGATCTGGAGTGGGACGAGTCCGTCCGCCTGGACCTGCGTTATGTCGAGAACTGGTCCCTGGCGATGGATTTCGTCATCCTGTGGCGGACGTTGTTCGCGGTGGTGCGCCGGGAAGGTGCCTACTGACCTGACACCCACCGAGCCCATATCGGCTACCCGCCAGCCATCCACCGGTCATCCACGAGCTGTCCGTCCACTGACACGGTGTGCCGCCGAACCACCTACCGGCGCGCAACGGCGGCACACCGTGTCGACATTTCGGGTTGATATTCCGGATCGACATGCTGATATTGGCATGTTGGACCGACATGCCGAACGGCCCGCGCGAGGGACTGAGCGAGGAACGGTATGGACCCGATCGTCGCCGCGAACCTGCGTTCCCGTGCCGACGGCCCCCGGGCCGTCATGGTGGATGGCGGATGTTCCTCTCGTCCGGAGGGCCGCTGGTTCCCGCCGGCGTCGCGGCCGTCCGGTGCTCGTTGGCCGGTGTTCACGGTCCCGTCCGGGGCGGCCTGGTTGAATCGGTCCGTGAGCGCCGAGTGCCCGGATCCCGGGCCCGCGGATGGGTGAGCGTACCGGCGGCGGAGCCGTCGATGCCGAGCTGGTGGCCGCGCTGGCCGCGGTCGGCCGGCGGGTCGTGGGGGAGCGGGAACCGGCCGCCGCGGCTGTCCTGTCCGCCCGCCACGACAGGCTGCTGGTGCGTTACGGCGACGCCGTCCTCAAGGCCCACGCGCCGGGGACGGATCCGGCGCAGCTCGCGCTGCGGCTGAGCCTGGCGGCCGATCCCCGGCTGAGCGACAGCCTGCTCGCGCCCCTGCCCATCCCGGGCGCGGACGCGCCGGGACTGCTCACCCGGGCCCGCGGCCGGCTCGTCAGCGCCTGGCCGGTGGGCACGCCCCTGTATCCGGACGATCCCGCGGCGATACCCGAGACGGCCGTCGACGACCTGCCGTGGGAGCAGGCGGCGGCCCTGCTCGCCCGGCTGCACGCGGTACCCCCGCGGGGGCCCGTCCCGCCGGCGAGGGTCCGCCGGGGTGTGGAGCGCGCGATGGCGAAGCTGTCCGGCCTGCCCGCCTCGGCCGGCGGCGACCCTGCCGTGGGGGAGGTCCTTGCCGCGTACGCGACGCTCCTGTCCGAGGAGACGGCCGGCGCCCACCCGCGCGCGGGCCGCACCCGGACGGCCCGCACAACTCGTACGACCCACATGATCCACCACTTGGCCCGGGCGGCCCCCGTCTCCGCCCCCGCGCCCGGGGGCGTACTCGTGCACGGGGACTGGCATCTGGGCCAGCTGCTGCGGCTCGACGGCCGGGGGTTACGGATCATCGACGTCGACGATCTCGGCGCCGGGGACCCGGTGTGGGATCTCGCCCGGCCGGCCGCCTGGTACGCCGCCGGTGTGCTGGCGCCGGCGGCGTGGGGCCGGTTCCTGCGCGGGTACACCGCCGCCGGCGGCCGGGCCGTGCCGCCCGACGCCGACCCGTGGCCGGTGCTGGATGCCCCCGCCCGGGCGCTGACCGTGGCATACGCGGCGAGCGCCGTGGCGGACAGCGTGCTCACCGGCGTCCCGCTCGACAGCGTCTCACGGGCCTTCGTCGACTGCTGCCACCGTATGCGCCGGCTTTGACTCCCCGGCACGCATGCCGCCCGGCCGTCGGTGACAACCGCTGCCGGGACGGCGGGAACGACCTGCCCCAGCCGGCCGGAATTTCATGATCGTAAACGGTCCGGCCGTGGAAGTGAGGGCGGAAACGGTCGCCACAGCAGCCGTTTCCGCCCTCACTCTCATGCGTGACGTGAGGTGGCTTTCACCAGTCGGACGGGATGCGGCCGGCCGGCCGGTGCGCTGATGTGGGGTTCTTGGCACGGGACGGGGTCAGGGGGCCAGCCAGCCGTCGGTGCGCAGGCGGCTGAGGACGGTCTGGACGGCGTCGTGGGGGGAGGCGTCCACGGTGTCGATCACGATGTCGGCGTCGGTGGGTTCCTCGTAGGGGTCGGAGACGCCGGTGAAGGACGGGATGATGCCGGCGCGGGCCTTGGCGTAGAGGCCCTTGCGGTCCCGGGCCTCGCAGACCTGGAGCGGGGTGGCGACATGGACCAGGACGAACCCGCCGCCGCTGTCCTCGACCATCGCCCGGACCTGGCGGCGGACGTCGTCGTAGGGGGCGATCGGGGCGCAGACGGCGGTCCCGCCGACGGCGGTCACGGCCGCCGCGACAAAGCCGATCCGCAGGACGTTGGCGTTGCGGTCCTCGCGGGAGAACCCCAGCCCCTTGGACAGGTGCAGCCGGACGACGTCCCCGTCGAGCAGGGTGACCCTGCGGTCCCCGCGTTCCAGCAGCCGGCACACGAGCAGCTTGGCAAGCGTCGACTTGCCCGAGCCGGACAGCCCGGTGAACAGCACGGTCAGGCCCCGCTCGCCGCGCGGCGGCTGCGCCCGGACCAGCTCGGCCGCCACCGCCGGCGGGGTCAGCGGCGGTGGCAGCCGTGTCCCGCGGTCGAGCAGCATCGACAGCGCGGCCGCGCCGGGGGCGCTGGGCGCCGGGCCCGCGGTCATCGCGCTGAATCCGTAGGCGAGGCAGACCTGCATCCGGTAGGCCAGCTCCCCGGCGAGGGCGGGCTCACTGTCACGGTCGTCGATCTCCGGGCTGGCGCCGCGCCGGTACTGGCCGTCACCGCCGTCACCGCCGCCGCCGCCGCCACCGCCGCCGCCAGCGTGGCCGCCGCTGTGGCCGGCAGCCGCCTGCCTGTCGCTGCCCGTGACGGTCTCGGGGCGGATGACGCTTTCCGGGCCGAAGGCGACCGACTCCGTCAGACGGGTGACCGGCCGCACCGGTACCAGGGCGAGCATGGCCCGGACGTCGCCGATCGTGGCCAGCGCCGCCTTCAGGCAGCGGATGCGCAGGTGGTGGCGGGCGTCGGCGGAGTCGGCCCCGCCGACCGGGGCGAGTACGACGACAGCGTCGCCGCCGGCGCCCAGCGCCTCGATGCGGTCCAGGTCCGCGGTGTGCAGCAGGCCGTCGGCCCACACCGCGACGGGTGCCGGCTCGTCCGCGGCGGTCCAGCCGCGCCGGAGCAGTTCCGCGCGCAGCGCCGCCGGGGTGAAGCGCAGCTCCGGATAGTCGGGATGCTCGGGCAGCCGCAGCCCTTCGACCGTCCCGGACAGGGCCGAGCCCACGACCTCGGTCAGGTGCAGCGCGGCGAGCATGACGCCCTCGGAGTCCCGCAGGGCGACCGTCGAACCGGCCTGGAACTTCTCGGCGTCCTGGGCGCCGGCGCCCCCGGCGTCCACGATGTACTGCGATGCCGGGTGCTGCGGTGCCGGGTGCTGCGCGGGCAGCGGCGAGGCCGGTACCGGGGAGATCGGCGCTGGGACCGATGCCGGCGAGGGCGCCGTCGAGGGCGTCCGAGCGGAACTGGCCGGGCCGGCTGGGCCGCTTGGGCCGGCTGGGCCGTTGCGTCCGTGCGCTGGTGGCAGGCCGCCTCGCGGTGGATACCCACCGGACAGCCACAGCTCCAGTTCCGCGAGCTGAACAGCGCTCAGTGTCACTGACTGCCAGCGCAGCGAGGCAGCGGTCAGTTCCGCGGCACGCGCTTCGTCGACCAGCAGTGCGGTCCTCTCACCGGTGGTACGCACACCGGTGACGGTAACGGTTGGCGTGCGTATCCCGCCGCCTGTGACGGGCTGACGCGCCGCCCGCCGTCACAACAGGTGGCACACTTCCGCTGATGAGCAGCCAGCGGCCGGCGGACGCCGGCGGGGGAGCCCCCGGCATATCCGTAGACGCCGCCACGGGTGGGCCCGCCCCCGGCGGCTCCCCATCCGATGATCCCGTATCCGGTGCCCTGGCGGCTGGCGACCCATCCGCCGCCAGCCCGGCGTCCGGTGTCCCGGCTGCCGCCAGCCCGGCGTCCGGCGTCCCGGCCGCCGCTGTTCCGGCTGCCGGTGGCCCGGCCCGCGTCGTTCCCGCGCTCGATGACGCCGCGTTGGCGGCGCGGCTGGCCACCGACGCGGGCGCGCTGCTGCTGCGGATCCGTGCCGAGCGGGGGTTCGCCGATCCCGCCGCGCTGCGGGACGCCGGCGACACCCGTTCGCAGGCGCTGCTGGCGGCCGCGCTGGCCCGCCACCGCGGCCAGGACGCGGTCCTGTCCGAGGAGGCGGCCGATGACCCCGCCCGGCTCACCGCCCGCCGAGTGTGGATCATCGACCCGTTGGACGGGACCCGGGAGTTCAGCGAGCCGGGCCGCTGCGACTGGGCGGTGCACGTGGCGCTGTGGCAGGACGGCGAGCTGGCCGTGGGCGCTGTCGCGCTCCCGGCGCAGGGCGTCACGCTGACGACCAACAGGCCGGCTGCCCCGGCTGCCCCGGCTGTCGCCCCCGCCCCGCCTGCAGGTGGTGGCGGCCCGCGGCTGGTGGCCAGCCGGACCAGGGCCCCCACGCTGGTCAGCACGGTGGCCGAGGCGCTGGGTGGCACGGTCGTGCCGCTGGGTTCCGCCGGCGCGAAGGTGGCGGCGGTCGTCCGTGGCACGGCAGACGCCTATCTGCACGCCGGCGGCCAGTACGAGTGGGACTCGGCCGCGCCGGTGGCCGTCGCCCGCGCGGTGGGCCTGCACACCAGCCGGCTCGACGGATCCGCGCTGGTCTACAACCGGGCGGACCCGTTCCAGCCGGACCTGCTGGTCTGCCGTCCCGAACTGGCCGCCGAGATCCTGACGCTGATCGGTGCCGGCTGATCGGTGCCGGTCACGAGCGGCCGCCCACCGGCTGGCAGCCACCGGCTGGCGATCAGTGGCTGGCGATCAGTGATCGACGGTTACTGGCCGCTGGTCGCCGCGCGCCCGCCGGAGTCGCTGTCCCGGGGGCCGCTTCGTGGGCTACGTTGGGTGGAATCATCCGCCGGCTTTCGCCACTGTTCTCGACGGGGGATTCCGCGTGCCCGCGATCGGCTACGAGCTCACCCATCTGCAGACGCTCGAGTCCGAGGCGATCCACATCTTCCGCGAGGTGGTGGCCGAGTTCGAGCGTCCCGCGCTGCTGTTCTCCGGCGGCAAGGACTCGATCGTCATGCTCCGGGTCGCGGAGAAGGCGTTCTGGCCGGCGAAGCTGCCCTTCCCGCTGGTGCATATCGACACCGGCCACAACTTCCCCGAGGTGATGGCCTTCCGGGACGCCCGGGCCGTGCAGCTGTCCGCCCGCCTGGTCGTGGGCTCCGTCCAGGACGCCATCGACGCCGGCACCATCACCGAGGACACCCGTCCCGGCGCTTCCCGTAACCAGCTCCAGACGCCGGTGCTGCTCGACACCATCGAGGAGAACAGGTTCGACGCCGTCTTCGGCGGGGCGCGGCGGGACGAGGAGAAGGCCCGGGCGAAGGAGCGCTTCTACTCCTTCCGGGACGAGTTCGGCCAGTGGGACCCGAAGAACCAGCGTCCCGAGCTGTGGTCGCTCTACAACGGCCGGCACCGGCCCGGCGAGCACATCCGGGTGTTCCCGCTGTCGAACTGGACCGAGCTCGACATCTGGCGTTACATCGCGCAGGAGAACCTGGAGATCCCGTCGATCTACTACGCGCACACCCGGGAGGTGGTGGAGCGCGACGGCATGCTGCTCGCGGTGACCCCGCTGACACCGCCGCTGGCGGGGGAGCGGGTACTTTCCCGCCAGGTCCGCTACCGGACGGTGGGTGACATGTCCTGCACGGGGGCGATCGCGTCGGGCGCGGTGACGGTCGACGAGGTGATCGCCGAGGTCGCGACCACCAGGATCACCGAACGCGGCGCTACCCGGGCCGACGACCGGGTCAGCGAGGCGGCGATGGAGGACCGCAAACGGGAGGGCTATTTCTGATGGCCGTTGCGGCGGTTCCGATGGGCTGCTGCGGCGGTCGTCCTCCGATGGCCGGGGCAGTTCTTTCGATCTTCCGATGGCCGTGGCGGTCGCGATGACCGTGACGGATGTGTCGCAGGTGTTGGTTCCGGGTGCCCAGACGCGTTCTGGAGAGGTGTGATGAGGGAACTGCTGCGGGTCGCCACCGCGGGTTCTGTCGACGACGGCAAGTCCACGCTGATCGGACGGCTGCTGTTCGACACCAAGTCGCTGTTCTCCGACCAGCTGGCCGCGGTGGAGCGCACCAGCCGGGAACGTGGGGACGGCTATGTCGACCTGGCGCTGCTCACCGACGGGCTGCGGGCCGAGCGTGAGCAGGGCATCACCATCGACGTCGCCTACCGTTACTTCGCCACCCCGAAACGGTCGTTCATTCTCGCCGACACCCCTGGCCACGTGCAGTACACCCGCAACATGGTCACCGGCGCCTCCACCGCCGACCTCGCGTTGCTGCTGGTCGACGCCCGCAAGGGGGTGCTCCAGCAGACCCGGCGGCACGCCTTCCTCGCGTCGCTGCTGCGGGTCCCCCATCTCGTCCTGTGCGTGAACAAGATGGACCTGGTCGATTTCGACGAGGGCGTGTTCGAGAGGATCAAGGACGATTTCCGGGCGTTCGTCGCCAAGCTGGAGATCGTCGACGTGGCGACCATCCCGATCTCCGCGCTCGGCGGGGACAACCTGGTCTCCCGGTCGCCGAGCACCCCCTGGTACGAGGGCACCTCGCTGCTGCACCACCTGGAGGAGCTGCACATCGCCTCCGACCGCAACCTCATCGACGTCCGTTTCCCGGTGCAGTGGGTGGTCCGGCCGCGCACCGACGAGCTGCACGACTACCGCGGCTACGCCGGCCAGGTCGCCGGCGGTGTTCTCAAGCCGGGGGACGAGGTGATCGTTCTGCCGTCCGGGCTGACCTCGCGCATCGCCGCGATCGACACCTATGACGGGCCGGTGGCGGAGGCGTTCCCGCCGATGTCGGTGACGGTCCGGCTCGAGGACGACCTGGACGTCTCCCGCGGGGACATGATCGCCCGGCCGGCGAACCAGCCGGCGGTCGGTCAGGACATCGACCTGATGGTCTGCTGGATGGTGGACGCGCCGCTGCGGCCCCGGGCCCGGCTCGCGATCAAGCACACCACCCGGTCCGTCCGCAGCGTGATCAAAAATATCGCCTACCGGGTGGACGTCGACACCCTGCACCGGGACGACTCCGTCGCCGAGCTGCGGCTGAACGATATCGGCCGGGTGACGGTGCGCACGACCGCGCCGTTGTGCTTCGACCCGTACCGGCGCAACCGCACGACCGGCAGCGTGCTCCTCATCGACGAGGCCACCGGGGCCACCGTCGGCGCCGGCATGCTCCTCTGAGCGACGACCCGCTCTGGACACGGTCCGCCACGGGTGGCCACACGGTGGCCGCACGGTGGCCGCGCGGCTGGTCAGCGGCGCAGGTAGCGCAGGAACAGGTTGCCGTCCTCCTCGAGGACCTGACTGAGCGTCATCGTCAGTGGGGCCTGCCAGCGCCGGCCGCGGACCATCCGCAGATGGTCGGGGCCGGCGAGCAGCGGGGCAATGGTCACGCACAGCTCGTCGAGCAGGCCGGCGTCCGCGAGGTCGGCGTGCAGGGACGGCCCGCCCTCGCACAGGACGCGGCCCAGCCCTCGCTCGCCCAGGGCACGCAGGGCCACAGCGGGATCCACTCTGCGTTCACCGCAGACCAGGACGTCGGCGACCTCCGCGAGCGCCTTGCGCCGGGCGGGGGGCGCGGCCTCGCAGGTCAGCACCAGCGGGCGCACCGGCACAGCGAACAGCCGGGCGGACGGGTCCAGCCGCAGGGCCGCGGAGACGACGGCGACCGGCGGGACCGCGTCCTGCCCGGCCGCGACCCGCCGCTCGCGCCGGTCGGGCGGGACGATGACCGGCCCGTAGTCCTCGGCAACCACGGTGCCGGCACCGACGAGGACGACGTCGGCGAGCCAGCGCAGCAGCCGGAAGACCCGGCGGTCGGCGCTCCCGCCCAGGGCGCCGGACCGGCCGTCGACCTCGGTGGCCCCGTCGACCGACGAGACGAAGTTCGACCGGACGTGCACCTGCCCGGCGGCGAGCGGCGGCAGCCGGTAGCAGGCGTCCAGGTCGACGGCGCCCACGGCGCCGCTGCTGGTACCGGCACCGGTCGTAACGCCGGCACCGTCCGTGACATCGGCGCTGCCCGCCGAGTGGGTACTGGCCGCGACATCGGCATTGCCGGACAACAGGTGGCGCACTCCGGCAACTCTATTCTCACCGGGGCGCACCGGGCCGCTGCGCCTTCCAGGGCTGCGCCGTGCGGTGCCGTTGTTGTGCTGTGCCGTTGTCGTGTCGTGTCGTGCTGTGCCGTTGCCGTGTCTTCCCGGGTTGTCCGGGCCCGCGCCGTCCATTGTGCCTTCTGAAAAGCAACCGGACCGGACGCGGGAGACCGGAAGTCACAGCGTCCGGGGCGAAAAAGATGTGAGCTCGCTCGCGTGACACTTCTTGGGACAACATCAGCCCGATGGTTTTTCGTAAGGTGTGGAAATGCCGGAACGTCTGGTCGACCGCCATCCTCAGGTACCCCCGGACGATCTGGTCGCGGCCCTGCTGCCACCGCCGCGGTTCAACGACGTCCGTTTCGACACCTATCGGCCGGATCCCGCCGAGCCGAGCCAGGCCGCCGCCGTCGTGGCACTCGGCCAGTTCGCCAGCCGGGTCGCCGGCGGCAGCCGGGCGGGGGAGCCCGCCGGCGGGCGCGGCCTGCTGCGCTTCGGCCGCCGTAACAGCGGTGGGCGCAGCACCCGCCACGGCGGGCCGGTGGCCGCCGGTGCCGGCGCGGGCCCCACCCGTCCCGGGGTCTATCTCGACGGCGGCTTCGGGGTCGGCAAGACCCACCTGCTCGCCTCGCTGTGGCACGCCGCGCCGGGGCCCAAGGCGTACGGGACGTTTGTCGAGATCACCTCCCTGGTCGGCGCGCTCGGGTTCGCCCGGACAGTGGACGCGCTCGCCGGCCTGCGGCTGCTGGCCATCGACGAGTTCGAGCTGGACGACCCCGGCGACACCGTCCTCGTCTCCACGCTGCTGACCAGGCTGGTGGAGTCGGGTGTCCGGCTGGCGGCGACGAGCAACACCCAGCCGGAGGACCTCGGGGCCGGCCGGTTCGGCGCCGACGACTTCCTGCGCGAGATCCAGGGGCTGTCCGCGCAGTTCCACGTCCTGCGGGTCGAGGGTGAGGACTTCCGCCACCGCGGCCTGCCCAAGCCCCCGGTGCCCCTGGACGACCAGGAGGTCAGCCGTCGCGCCGCGGCCATCCCGACCGCCAGCGAGGATGACTTCGCCACCCTGTGCGCGCACCTGGGCGAGCTGCACCCGTCCCGCTACGGCGCGCTGGTCGACGATGTCGGCCTGGTCTGCCTGCACGGGGTGGCCCAGGTGGTCGACCAGGCGGTGGCGCTGCGGCTGGTCGTCCTCGCCGACCGGCTCTACGACCGGTCGCTGCCCGTCGCGGCGTCCGGCCTGCCCTTCGACGAGCTGTTCTCCCCGGAGATGTTCGCCGGCCCGCACCGCAAGAAGTTCCAGCGCGCGGTGTCGCGGCTGTCCGCGCTCGCCCGTGACGGCGGGTCCGACGAGATGGTCGTCTGGGAGGGCTCGGCGAGCACCGGCGGCTGACCGTCCGCCCAGCCCCCAGCCCCCAGCCGCCCGGGTGGGCGCCGCGACGGTTGTCCCGTCGCCCGGGTGGCGGGACACTTGTCGCCACACGGGCCGAGCGCGCCGGGCCGACCGAGCACCCCGGTGGACATATCGCCGGCGGATGCCGATGGATGCCGACGGATGTCGGTGGGCATCGGGGGACGCCGCCGCACCCGGCAGCCGGGTGGTGGTCGCGGCCGGGTCCGCGTCGTCGCCGGCCCGTCGCGTCGGAGGCGGCCCGGAGGGGATGGGGACGGATGACGGACTACATCGTTCTGCTGGTCGTCGTGCTGGTGCTGTCCGTCTGCATCCTCGGGCTGCTGTATCTCGTGCTGTCCGGCGCCGAGGAGCAGGACCGGCGGCTCTGACGGGAGCCGGCACGCACGCGGGCCGGCACGCACGCGGGCCGGCGCGCACACGCGGGCCGGCGCGCACACGCGGGCCGGCGCACATCGGGACGTGTCTGCACATATTCACGCGCACACATACAAGTTCGCATGTATTTGTGCGTATCAGCGTCTTCTTGTGCATGTCAACGTGGGTTCATGCGTATTCGTGCTTATTCGCGCGGATTCACGCGTATCGGCGGATGATCCGTGCGGACCGGGCAGGGGCGCACACGGCCCGCGTGGGCCCCTGTGCCGCGGGCCGCGCGTCCCCGCATGGATTCATGCCGCTCGCGGGGCGGTTTTCCCGGCCCGCGGGAAACGCGGCCCGGGGAAAACCTGTCCCGCCGGCCCGGGCCGGCGGGACGAATTCCGGCGCGTTCAGAGCAGCCGGGCGATCACGACTGACTCGGCGTCCAGTTCGATGCGTCCCGGCATGAAGGTGAAACCGGTGGCGGAGGCGGCCGGGATGTCGAAGGGCACACCCTCGACCGGCACCGGCTGGCGCCGGTCGGACAGGTTGCACACGACGGCGACCTGCCCGCGGCGCAGCACGAACCACCGGGCGTCCTCGTCGAAGGTGCAGTGCACCTTCGGCAGGGCGGGGTCGGTGAGGCCGGGCAGGGTCCTGCGCAGCGCGGTCAGCCGCCGGTGCCACTGCAGCAGCCCGGCGTGCCGGGGGACGCTCAGCTGCGACCAGTCGAGCCTGGAGCGGGCGAACGTCGCCTCGTCCTGGGGGTCGGGGATCTCGTCGGGCCCCCAGCCGTGCGCGGCGAACTCGCCGCGGCGGCCCTTGCGGACGGCGTCGGCCAGGCCCGGCGCGTCGTGGTCGCTGAAGAACTGCCAGGGCGTGGTCGCGCCCCACTCCTCGCCCATGAACAGCATCGGCGTGAACGGGGAGGTCAGCAGCAGCGCGGCCCCGACCTTGAGCAGGCCGGGGCTCAGCGTCGCGCTCGCCCGGTCGCCGACCGCCCGGTTGCCGACCTGGTCGTGGTCCTGGAGGAACGTGATGAACCGGTGGGCGGGCAGGTGGCCCGGCACCGGGCGGCCGTGGGAGCGCCCCCGGAACGTCGAGTACGTTCCGTCGTGGACGAACGCGTGCTCCATCGCCTTGGCGAGGGTGGCGAGGCTGCCGAAGTCGCTGTAGTACCCCTGGCGCTCGCCGGACAGCGCCGCCCACAGGGCGTGGTGGACGTCGTCGCACCACTGCGCGTCCAGGCCGTACCCGCCGGCTTCGCGGGCGGTGACCACCCGGGGGTCGTTCAGGTCGGACTCGGCGATGACGAACAGCGGCCGGCGCTGCTGGGCGGCGAGGCTGTGCACCGCCGTGGTGATCTCCTCCAGCAGGTGGACGGCCCGGTTGTCGGCGAAGGCGTGCACCGCGTCCAGCCGCAGGCCGTCGCAGTGGTAGTGCCGCAGCCAGCCGAGCGCGTTGTCGACGATGAACGCCCGGACCTCGTCCGAGCCGGGCGCGTCGAGGTTGACCGCGGGCCCCCAGGGCGTGACGTGGGAGTCGGTGAAGTAGGGGCCGAACCGGGCCAGGTAGTTGCCGTCCGGCCCGAGGTGGTTGTAGACCACGTCCATGATCACGCCGATGCCCCGGCTGTGGGCCGCGTCCACGAAGCGCTTGAGCCCGTCCGGGCCGCCGTAGGGCTCGTGGACGGCGTAGAGGTCCACGCCGTCGTACCCCCAGCCGTGCCGGCCGGCGAAGGCGTTGACGGGCAGCAGCTCGACCGCGTCGACCCCGAGCGCCACGAGGTGGTCGAGCCGTCCGATGGCTGCGTCGAAGGTGCCTTCCGGGGTGAACGTGCCGATGTGCAGCTCGTAGAGGACGCTGCCGGCGAGCGTGATGCCCCGCCAGGCACTGTCGGACCAGGGGAACAGCGAGTGGTCGACCAGGCGGGAGCGGCCGTGGACGCCGTGCGGCTGCCAGGCCGAGCGCGGGTCGGGCAGCTCGTCGACGTCGCCGTCGACGAGGAAGGCGTAGTCGGTGCCGTGCCCGGCCGCGGGCACGTTGACCCACCACCAGCCGCCCTCGTCGGTCATCATCTCGTGGATGGTTTCGCGACCGTCCGTGCTGGTGGCTACACCTACCGTCTTGGCATCTGGCACCCACACGCGGAAAGTGCTCATCGGTACTGTCTACCCGTTGTCGATTGCATGAGCATCTGTGATCTCGATTTCACGGCGCCGTTACAGGTGTGGTGTCGCGTATCTACCTGACGTTCCGGTTGACGTTGCGTCGAGCGGCCCTCCGCTGATCGTGCGATCGTGTGATCGCCCCGGTTTCGTCCTGCCCCATGTCTCAGGGCAGCATGGATCGGGTCCGTCCCGCCGGGGTTTCGGCTGGTTCCGGGACGGATCACGACCCGGTTGTCGCGGCTGTGTTCAAGTATTGCGGATACGCTGTGATCGTGCACATAGCGCCAGCAGATGGTGCCGCCGCGTGGGGCGTGCCGGCGGAACTCGTCGTGGTGCGGCACGGGCAGAGCATCGGCAACGCAGCCCTCGCCGCGGCCGAGGCCGCCGGTGCGTTCGACACCGGTGTCACCGAGCGGAATCCCGACGTCCCGCTGTCGCCGCTCGGCCGGGAGCAGGCCGGCGACCTCGGCCGCTGGTTCGCCTCGCTGCCGCCGGAACGTCTCCCGCAGGTCGTGCTGTCCTCGCCGTACGCCCGCGCGCACGACACCGCCCGTGCCGTGCGCGACGAGCTGGCCCGCGCCGGCCACCCGCTCCCCCCGCCGCGCCTCGACGAGCGGCTGCGAGACCGTGAGACGGGCGTGCTGAACGGGCTGACCTCGGCCGCCAGGCAGGCCCGGTTTCCCGACGAGGTGCGGCGGCGGGCCCATCTCGGGGAGCTCTACTACCGGCCGCCGGGCGGTGAGTCCCTCACCGACGTGGCGCTGCGGCTGCGCAGCTTCCTGCGGGACGCCTGCCGGGAGCAGGCCGGCCGCCGGGTGCTCGTCGCCGCGCACGACGCCGTCGTGATCATGTTCCGGTTCGTTCTCGAGGGCCTGACCGAGGCCGAGCTGGTGGCGCTGAGCGGTTCGGTCGCCAACGCGTCCGTCACCCGCTGGGTGGCGGACGCCGGACGGCTGCGCCTGGCCGAGTACAACCTGACCGGCCATCTCCGGAGCGGCCGGATACCCGAAGAGCACCCGCGCGGCGGCCGTCCCGCCAGCGAGCATCCCCCCAGCGGCCGTCCCCCCAGCGGCCGTCCCGCCA
This sequence comes from Protofrankia sp. CiP1_Cm_nod2, assembly GCF_920664355.1. Taxonomy (NCBI): domain Bacteria; kingdom Bacillati; phylum Actinomycetota; class Actinomycetes; order Frankiales; family Frankiaceae; genus Protofrankia; species Protofrankia sp. CiP1_Cm_nod2. The sequence continues at coordinate 7,492 of NZ_CAKKTL010000027.1, read as the reverse complement.
GCGGCCGTCCCGGCGCCGGTACCGGCTGACGGCGCGGGGCTGCCCGTCCCACGGCGGCATCGGAGACCCGCACGTGTCCCCGCGAACAGCGGCACGCGTCGGGAGAAGATCGGCGCGAGTTTGTCACTGTGTACGCTGACGCGGCCAAAAGCGCGCACGACAACAAACTCGCGCCGAGCATGTCCTGCGCGGGTGGTTGCGGACAGGATGCGTGCCGCCTGGCCGGCGTTCAGCTGGCGGGCTCGGTTTCCAGAACGGCGTCTTCCAGGGCGGTGTCCAGTTCCGCGTGGACGAGGTCCTCGTAGGTCTCGCGGCGCCGGATCAGCCGGACGTCCCCGCCGTCGACCAGCACCTCCGCGGGGCGGGGCAGGCTGTTGTAGTGGCTGGCCATCGTCATGCCGTAGGCGCCGGCGGTGAAGACGGCCAGCACGTCCCCGGGCCGCAGCGGCGGCAGCAGCCGGTCCTTCGCGAGGTAGTCGCTGGACTCGCACACCGGGCCCGCGACGTCGTAGCGTGTCAGGCCCGGCTGGTCGTGCTCGCCGGTACGGCTCACTGGGGACAGGCCGCCCTGCGGCCGGGCCGGCCACAGGAAGTGGAACGTGTCGTAGAAGGCGGTCCGGATCAGGTGGCTCATCCCGGTGTCGGTGATCACGACGTTCCGTGAGCCGGAGGTCTTCAGGTAGCGCACGCCGGCCAGCAGCACGCCGGCGTTGGCCGCGATCGAGCGGCCGGGCTCCATGACGACCGTGCCGCCGGCGGCCACGAAGGAGCGCAGCTTCGGCGCGATCACGGCGGCGAAGTCCGGCCATCCCGGGACGCCGGCTCCCTCGTAGTCCGCGGGGAAACCGCCGCCGATGTTGATCGTCGGGACGGGGGCGCCGTCGGCGGTCAGCTTCTCCGCCAGGGTCAGCACCTTGTCCAGGGCGTCGCCGTAGGCCCGCGGGTCGAAGATCGGGGAGCCGATGTGGAAGTGCAGGCCCGCCGGCCGCAGCCAGCGGTCCTCCACGGCCAGCCGGTACACCTCGTGCACCTGGTCGAGGTCGATCCCGAACTTGCCGCCGCGGCGCCCGGTCGTGGTCTTGGCCGGGGTGCGGGAGCCGGCCGCGACGTCCGGGTTGACCCGCACGGCCGCCCCCACCGGCAGCTGGCAGTCGGCCGCCGCCCGGGCGAGGGCGCGCATCTCACCCTCGGACTCCACGTTGACGCAGCGGATGCCGGAGCGCACCGCGTACCGCAGCTCCTCGTCGGACTTGCCCACGCCGGCGAAGACGATCCGCGGCGCGGGCACCCCGGCCAGCAGCGCCCGGTACAGCTCGCCGCCGCTGACGACGTCCACACCGGCGCCCGCCGCGGCGAGGCCGCGCAGCAGGTGGATGTTGCTCAGCGCCTTGGCCGAGAAGCAGATCAGCGGCTTGAGCTCGGCGAACGCGTCCGCCACCTGCCGCAGGTGGGTGACGAGGGTGCCGTGCGAGTACACGTAGACCGGCGTGCCGAAACGGGCCGCGATCTCCTCCATGGCGACGTCCTCCACGTACAGCACGCCGTCCCGGTACGCGAAACGATCCAATGCCTTCTCCCGGATGATGAGTCACGCACCATGGCGATCGTCGCGAGCTGGGGTGGTGCCTGCCGCAGCACCCCGGACGGCCGGGATCCCGCGGGCAGGTGGCGGCCTGAACCTCCGGTTCACGGCCGCGCCGACAGGCACGCTCCAGCGTGCGGCTCGCCGTCGACAAGCCGGTGCGCTTGTCGTCGACGGGCCGGTGGAGGTGCCCGGGCGAGGCGGATCAGACCCACCGTCCGACGTACCCGCGACCCGGGGCGCAGGTTCAGCGCCGACCCGCCCAGAATACTGAAGCCGCCCCGGTTTGACCGCACCCCGGGCCTTTGACCGCCGCGTGCGGGCCGGCTCAGGCGCACGGCCGGCCTGTGCCGCCTCGCCGGTCCCGGCCGGCCTGTGCCGCCTGCCGCCTGTGATCCGGGCTATGAGGCGGTCCGGGCTATGAGGCCCGGCCGGCTTCGGTGGCGGTCGGGACCTCGACGAGCAGGCCGCTCTTGACGTCGTAGATGTAGCCGTAGATCGGGATACGCCCGGGGACGAGCGGGTGGCTGCGGACCCGGCGGACGTCCTCGGTCACGCTGGTGGCCTGGTCGGAGATCGTCAGCCAGTCGATGTAGTCGCCCTCACGGGCGCCCGGGCCGGTGCCGACGTCGTGGAAGCCCTGGTCGCCGAGGGCGGCGGTCTCCAGGCTGTTGGCGAGCAGGCCGCGGATCACCTCGTCGGTGAAGAACTCCATCCCGCAGTCGCTGTGGTGGATGACGAACCACTCCTTGGTGCCCAGCAGCTTGTACGAGATCACCAGCGAGCGGATCGCGTCGTCGCTGGCGCGCCCGCCGGCGTTGCGGATCACGTGGGCGTCGCCCTCGCTGAGCCCGGCGTACCTGGCCGGGTCCAGCCGGGCGTCCATGCAGGTGAGAATGGCGAAGCCCCGCGCCGGCGGCAGGGCCAGCTCGCTCTTGTCACCGAACGAGGCGGCGTACTCGGCGTTGGCCGCGATGACTTCAGGCAGAACAGACATCTGCAACGCTCCTTTGACGTGGTGACTGATCTGTTGACGTGTCTGTTGACGTGGTGACCGGTCTGTCAGCGTTACGCGGCCGGAATCCCTGTCCGGAATCCCGGTACGGCTGGAACTACGCGGTACGGCGGCTCCTCGGGAAACACGTCGGCCTCGTCGACGCAGCCGAACGTCCAGTTCGTGTCACGCGCCAGGCCGTACCGGTCGCCGCGGGAGAGCCTGGGCATCGGGAGATCTCCTTTGCCGCCGGAATACTCACGTTTGTCTACGCAGTCAGTAGACAAGGTGGACAATGAACTGTCAAGGACTCCTAAGAACTGCTCGCGGCGTGTGCCGGCCGAAGCCCGTCGGCATCATCAAGAGTGAATCTTGCGGAAACCGCTGGCCGGACAGCTCCGTGTCATTCCGGTTCGGACGGGTATGCCCGGGAAAGCCGGCCCGCCGGACGCCCGCACCGCGGGGTCGGACGCGCCGTGCCGGGCCGCGGGCTGTCCGTGCCGTCGGCCTGCCCTGTCAGGCTGCGGGGGGTGGCGTGCGGGCCGGCCGCGGCGGCCGCGGCGCGCTGGAATCCCCGCCGCGTCCACCGGGGCCGGGTGTGCGGCCGGGGCCGTCGTTGTCCGGGAGGAGGTCGTAGCCGTCGTCGTGCGGGAGGAGCAGGTGAGCCTCTCCGTCACGGATGAGGATCTTCGGACGCACCGGGCGGAGGTCCCGGGTGCGCGCTGCCGCCAGGACGGCCGCGACGGATGCGTGCTCGGCCAGTTCCCGCAGCGTGTGCGCGGTGGGCGGCAGCATCGCCAGCCGTCCCGCCAGGTGTTCGGCGAGGGCCGTGGCCGGTGACAGCCACAGCAGCCGGTCGGACTCGCCGGGTATCGGGCGGGTCCGCTGCTCGACCGGCATGGCGGCGATGAAGAAGCGGGTGTCGTACCGGCGGGGCTCCACCTCGGGAGTCACCCAGCGTGCCCACGGGCGCAGCAGGTCGACGCGCAGGCCCAGGCCCCGGCGGGCCAGCAGGGCGGCCATGCTGAGCTGCCTCTTCTCCAGCGCGAGACGGTCGGTCTCCCAGCTGGGATCGGTGACGTCGGCGACGCTGTCCGTGCCGGGCCCGGCGAGCAGCACGCCGCTCTCCTCGAACGTCTCCCGCACGGCGGCGCACACCAGGGCGCGGGCCAGCGCCGGCTCGGCGTCGAGGGCCGCGCCGACGTCCGTTCCCGTGTCCGTTCCGACGTCCGTTCCCGTGTCCGTTCCGATGGCTGTCGCGGAGTCTGTCGCGGAGCCCGTCTCGGCGGTGCCGAACCACCGCGGCTGGGCGGCGACGTCGGCCGGGTCCACCGTCCCGCCGGGGAAGACGTGCATGCCGGCGGCGAAGGCCATCGTCGACACCCGGCGCAGCAGGCAGACCTGGATGCCCGTCCCGTTCTCGGCGTCCCGGAGCAGCGCGACGGTGGCGGCGTCGCGGGTCGCGACCGCTTGGCCGTGACCGGCCTGGAAGGCGGCCGCCCGCCGGGCGAGGTCCGGCGGCACCGGCCGCCGTGGCGCGCTCAGCGGATCCCGGCGCTCCCCACCCGTCAGATCGGCCATTCGTCACATGTTAGGCCGCGCCCGGACGAGCGGCATCCCCCTCCTCGGACGGTTTCGCCGGGCTCGGTCAGGTTCCCAGGGCGGTGAACCGGACGGGCTCGCGCAGGACGGTGGCGGCGGCGGGGAGGTCGGCGAGGCGGGTGGCGAGGGTGGCTTCGGCCAGGCGCGGGGGGAGGGCGGCGCTGAACTTCAGGCCGGCCAGGGCCTCGCCGGTGACGTGGGGGAGGCAGAGGCGGGACTGCAGGCCCGCGGTCGCGGCCTGCCAGCTGGCCGGGGTCAGGTCGGTGCGCAGGCGCAGGTAGGAGGCGGCCGGGGTCTGGAGGGGGTCGGCGAGGTCGCCGAGGCTCGCGGTGAGGGTGCGGTTGGCGCCTTCGCCGGCCCAGGTCCACCAACGGACGTCGGTCAGGTCCTCCGTCCGGACGATCATTGTGCCGCCCGGGTGGACGACGTTGAGGTGGTTCCCGCGGACGGCCGCGAGCCGCTGCGCCGCCCGGCGGGTGAGGGGGACCGGCGGGCCGGCGCCGAGCAGGACATCCCGCATCGCTCTGGTCAGCTCGAAGGACGTGGCGCCGTCGGCAGGGGCCAGCCAGCGGGCCCGGCCGCCGCTCTCGGCGGGCTCGACGAAACAGCGGCGGCGCTTCCAGTCGATGTGGGTGACCCGCCAGCTGCGGCCGGCGAGCAGCAGCAGCCGCGGGCCCTCGACGGGGCCGGTGAGCAGGACCGGGTCGGTGCGGCCTATCTCGTCGCGGCCGTGCAGGACGGTGAACTCGGGTGCCGCGGTGAAGACCGCGGTCAGCTCGGAGAAGTGCCGGTGGCCGAAGCGGCGCTCCGCCTCGGGGCCGACGAACAGCATGCCGCCGTCGGAGTCCAGGTAGCCCATGCGGACGAGGTGGCGCACGACCGGCTCCGCCGAGCGGTCGAAGGGCGCGAGGCCGTTCCACTCGTCCACCCAGGCCCGGTCGCCGACCCGGTTCTCCTGAAGGCAGTATGCGAGCAGCTGCTGGGCGACGATGTGCCGTGGCTCCGGCGGTGCGACGACCGGCTCGACCCAGCCGCGGCCCCACAGCAGCAACAGCCCGGCGGCATGCACGAGCGCACTCTCGTTCAGGGCGAGGAACAGGCAGTTGCGAGTCGTACCCGCCCGGCGGCCGGTGCGGCCGAGACGCTGCAGGAACGACGCGACGGTTCCCGGGGCGTTGATCTGGATGACCCGGTCGAGGTCGCCGACGTCGATGCCCAGCTCCAGGGTGCTGGTGGCGACGATCACGCAGTCCCGGGCCTGGGCGAAGGCCTCCTCGGACCGGCGCCGCTCATCGACGGACAGCGACGCGTGCGAGAGGAACGTCGTCACCCCGAGGGAACGCAGCGCCTGCCCGAGCTCCTCGACGATCTTCTTCGAGTCGCAGAACACGAGCCGCTTCTCACCCCGGTGCAGGGCGGCCAGCACCTTTGCCGCGTTCGGCACCGAGGCGACGTAGTCCAGCTCGATCTCACCCGCCGGCGGTGCGGACGGCGTGGGCGGTGCGGACGGCGTGGGCGGCCCGGGTGCCGGCGGCGCGCCGCCGGCCGAGCCCGTCTCGACATTGGCTGGCAACGCGTCGGCAGCGGCCGCCGGCACGGTACCGGTCACGGCCTCCACGCCCCCGGCAGCGGGGGCCGTCGCCGGGGAAGACCGCCGGGAAAGCGCGGCCGGCAGGCCCGGCGCGACGACCTGGGCCGGGCGCCGGCCCGCACCCGAGCCCTGTAGCCAGCGCAGCAGCTCGGCCGGGTTCCCGACGGTCGCCGACAGGCCGATGACCTGCAACCCCCCGATCGACACCGCGTTGTTCGACACCGCGTTCCGCGGAACACAGGGATCGCCGTGCGCGGCGGCCCGTTCGGCGGTTCGTTCCCCTGCCTGTTCGGCGGCGATGATCCGGCGTAGCCGCTCCAGGACGGCGAGGAGGTGCCAGCCACGGTCGTCGCCGGCGAACGCGTGGACCTCGTCGACGATCACGGTGCGGACGCCGGCGAAGAAGCTGCGATGGTCGGTGCGGACGCTGACGAGCATCGCCTCCAGCGACTCGGGCGTGGTGAGCAGGACGTCGGGCCGTTCGCGGCGGATCCGGTTGCGCCGGCTGTCGGTCACGTCGCCGTGCCAGACGGCGGCCTGGCGCCCGAGCCAGCCGGTGTAGGTCTCCAGCCGGGGCGCCAGGTTGTTCAGCAGCGCCTTCAACGGGCACAGGTACAGCACCGACGTCCCCTGCCAGTTCTCGGCCGCCATCTGCGACAGGACCGGGAACGTCGCCGCCTCGGTCTTCCCGCCGGCGGTCGGCGCGAGCAGCAGCGCGTCCGAACCGGCGAGCAGCGGCGCGGCCGCCTCTTCCTGCAACGGCCGCAGCCCCGGCCACCGCAGGGTGTTCACGATGTGGTGCAGCACCACCGGGTGCAGCAGATCCGCCGCGTCGGCGGCGGACGCCTCCGGCTCGACGGTCACGCCGGACCCGGGCCCAGGTCCAGGTCCGCATCCGGGTCCAGGTCCGCGTCCGGGTCCGCGTCCGGGTCCAGGTCGATGTCGATGTCGTCGGCGCGGGCGGCGTTGCGTTCCAGGTCGGTCATTTCGGCCGTGCCGATGGTCAGCGGGTAGTCGCGCCTGGGGGCGAAGTCGTCGAACTGGTCGACCCGGTCGAGCACGTCCCCGACGAGCTTCTTCAGGAACAGCCTGGGCGTGACACCCACCTTCCCGCCGAGCCGCCCGGCGACCGCCCCGGCCAGCTCCTCGAGATAGGCGTCGTCGACGAGCTTCTCGATCCGGCCGGCCGCGTCGCCCGGCGCACCGGCCGCGTACAGGTCCCGGACCCGCCCGCCGAGCTCGACCAGCGACGCCTCGGTGAACCCGGCCAGCCGCAGCTGCACGGCCCTCGGGTTGTCGAACTTCGGGTCGGTGGTGAAGTCGGTCGCCAGCCGCTGCGCGAGCGGCGCGAGCCGCCCCACCCCCTGCGGGCCGTCATAGAAGGCCGGCGTTCCGGTGATGACGAGGAACAGGCCGGGGAAACGGCCGCTGTGGACCTCGTCGATGAGCTGGCGCAGCGCGTTCAGCGCCTTGTCCCGCGCGTCGGAGCGAACCCGCTGCAGGGTCTCGACCTCGTCGAGGACGAGGAGCAGACCGCGGAAGCCGCTGTCACGCAGCACCACCAGCAGCCCCTGCAGGAAGCCGAGCGCCCCGAAATGGTCCAGCTCGCCGCGCACCCCGGCGGCCCGGCGGGCGCTCGCCGCGACGTGCGGCTGCCCACCGAGCCAGGCGAGCACCGCCGCCGCGGACGCCTCGTCGCCGGTGGCCAGCGCCGCCCGGTAGC
>NZ_CAKKTL010000026.1:0-34210 GCF_920664355.1 Protofrankia sp. CiP1_Cm_nod2 | reverse complement strand
GCGCTCGCCCTGGCGGGCCGCCGCCCGGCCGGCGTCGGTGCCACCGGTGGTGGTACCGGACGAGCCCGACCGCGGCCCGCGGCGCGGACGCTCCCGGCGGTGCTGCCGCTGCAGCGCCTCCTGGGCCTCCCGCTCCGCCCGGCTCTGCACGACGTCACCCTTGTAGATCCAGACCTTCACGCCGATGCGCCCGAAGGTGGTCCGGGCCTCGTAGAACCCGTAGTCGATGTTGGCGCGCAGCGTGTGCAGCGGCACCCGGCCCTCACGGTAGAACTCCGAGCGGCTCATCTCGGCGCCGCCGAGGCGTCCCGAGCACTGCACCCGGATGCCCTTGGCGCCGCCCTTCATCGCCGACTGCATGGCCTTGCGCATCGCCCGCCGGAAACTGACCCGGCTGGAGAGCTGCTCGGCCACGCCCTGCGCGACGAGCTGGGCGTCCACCTCGGGGTTCTTCACCTCGAGGATGTTGAGCTGGACCTGCTTGCCGGTCAGCTTCTCCAGGTCACCACGGATGCGGTCGGCCTCGGCGCCACGGCGTCCGATGACGATCCCCGGACGGGCGGTGTGGATGTCCACCCGCAGCCGGCCCTGGGTGCGCTCGATGTCGACCCGGCTGATACCCGCGCGCTCCATGCCCCGGGACATCATCTTCCGGATCTTCACGTCCTCGCCGACATACGCCTTGTACTGCTTGTCGGCGTACCAGCGGGAGGTGAACTCCGAGGTGATACCCAGCCGGAACCCGTGCGGGTTGACTTTCTGACCCACTACCGGGTCCTCCCTGTGCTCTTCGCGCCGCGGGTTCCCGCGACCGGCGGCCGGCTCTCCACGACAACCGTGATGTGGCTGGTCCGCTTGCGGATCCGGTAGGCACGGCCCTGGGCCCGCGGCCGGATACGCTTGAGGGTCGGGCCCTCGTCGACGAAGGCCTCACCGACCCAGAGCGTGGCCGGGTCGAGGCCGTGGTTGTGCTCGGCGTTGGCCACCGCGCTCGCGACCACCTTGTAGACGTCCTCGCTGGCCGCCTGCGGGGCGAACCGGAGGATGTCGAGGGCTTCGCGGGCCGAGCGGCCACGCACCAGGTCGATGACCCGACGGGCCTTCGTCGGCGACACCCGGACGTAACGGGCCGACGCGCGGGCGCCCGCCAGCCCGGAACGGGTCACCCCGTCGACAAGAGCGTCAGCCACGGCGTGACCTCCGGTCCTCCTTGACATGGCCACGGAAGGTCCGCGTCGGCGCGAACTCGCCGAGCTTGTGGCCGACCATTCCCTCGGTGATGAACACCGGGACGTGCTTGCGACCGTCGTGCACGGCGATCGTGTGACCGAGCATGTCCGGGATCACCGTCGAACGTCGCGACCAGGTCTTGATGACGTTCTTCGTGCCCTTGGCGTTCTGCACGTCCACCTTCTTGAGCAGGTGGTCGTCGACGAACGGGCCCTTCTTCAGACTGCGTGGCATGGCGTGTGTCTCCTCCTTCCCGCTCAGAATCGGTGGTCGGACGTTGGGTGCCGCCGGGTGTGCGCCATCGTGATCACCGCCGCCTGTTCTGCTTCCGACGACGGACGATCAGCGCGTCGCTCGCCTTTCGGGTCCTGCGGGTGCGCCCCTCCGGACGGCCCTTCGGGTTCACCGGGTGGCGGCCACCGGAGGTCTTGCCCTCACCACCACCGTGCGGGTGGTCGACCGGGTTCATCGCCACGCCGCGGACGGTGGGGCGACGGCCCTTCCAGCGCATCCGGCCGGCCTTGCCCCAGTTGATGTTGCTCTGCTCGGCGTTGCCGACCTCCCCGACCGTGGCCCGGCAGCGGACGTCGACGTTGCGGATCTCCCCGGACGGCATCCGCAGCTGGGCGAAGGGACCGTCCTTGGCGACCAGCTGGACGCTCGCCCCCGCACTGCGCGCGATCTTCGCGCCGCCACCGGGACGCAGCTCGATGGCGTGCACCACGGTGCCGGTGGGGATGTTGCGCAGCGGGAGGGCGTTGCCGGGCTTGATGTCGGCGGTCGGGCCCGAGGCGACCACGTCACCCTGCCGGAGCTTCACCGGGGCGAGGATGTAGCGCTTCTCCCCGTCGGCATAGTGCAGCAGGGCGATCCGGGCGGTGCGGTTCGGGTCGTACTCGATGTGGGCGACCTTGGCCGGCACGCCGTCCTTGTCCCGCCGGAAGTCGATCAGACGGTAGGCGCGCTTGTGGCCACCGCCCTGGTGCCGGGTGGTAATGCGCCCGTGGACGTTGCGGCCGCCCTTGGAGTGCAGCGGGCGGACCAGCGACTTCTCCGGGTGGTCACGAGTGATCTCGACGAAGTCGGACACGCTCGCACCGCGGCGCCCCGGCGTCGTCGGCTTGTACCTACGAATCCCCATCGTCACCCACCGTGTCCTCGTCCCCGCGGGCCAGGCCCGGTGAGGCCCTGGCCGCGGACGGCTGCGTACTCGTCGGTCTGCATGTCACGCACCGGGACCCCCGAAGATCTCGATGGAGTCCCCCGGCGCCAGCGCGACCATGGCCCGCTTGGTGGACTTGCGCTGCCCCCAGCCGGTGCGGGTGCGCTTGCGCTTGCCCACCCGGTTGCTGGTGTTGACGCTGAGGACCCGGACGTTGAATATCCGCTGGACCGCGATCTTGATCTCGGTCTTGTTCGCGTCCGGGCGGACGATGAAGGTGTAGACGTTCTCGTCCAGCAGGCCGTAGCTCTTCTCGGAGACGACCGGCTTGATGATCACGTCACGCGGGTCGGCACTCACTTGGTCTCCTCCTCGGCTACCGCGTCCTCGGCTGCCGCGTCCGCGTCGGCACCGGCCGGTGCCGACGGCTCGTCGGAAGCGGTCCGCGCACCGCGGGAGACCGGCGTCAGCGCCCGGTCCACGAACGTGGCCAGTGCGCCGCGGGTGAACACCACGTCGTCGCTGACCAGCACGTCGTAGGTGTTGAGCTGGCCGGGGTCGAGCAGGTGCACGCTGGGGAGGTTGCGCAGGCTCTTCCAGGTGCGCTCGTCGGCGTGGTCGACCACCACCAGCACCCGCCGGACGTCCGCGATCGTCCGCAGCGCGACGCGCGCGGCCTTCGTCGACGGCGCGTCACCGCTGACGAACGATGACACGACGTGCACCCGGCCGCCGCGCGCCCGGTCGGACAGGGCCCCGCGCAACGCGGCGGCCTTCATCTTCTTCGGCGTCCGCTGGTCGTAGGAACGCGGCTTGGGGCCGTGCACGACGCCACCGCCGGTGAACTGCGGGGCGCGCAGCGAGCCCTGCCGGGCCCGGCCGGTGCCCTTCTGCCGGTACGGCTTGCGCCCACCGCCGCGGACCTCGCCGCGGGTGCGGGTGGAGTGGGTCCCCTGCCGGGCCGCGGCGAGCTGCGCCACCACCACCTGGTGGATGAGCGGCACGTTCAGCGGCACGTCGAAGATCTCACCCGGCAGGTCGACGCTGCCGCCCTCGCCACCGGCGGGGGCGTGCACGACGACCGTGCGGGTCTGTGGCAGCGCGCTCCGCTCGTCGTCGGCGGCCCGTGACCGCCGGCGCGCCGTCACTGCGCTCATGCCGATACCTCCTCGCTGGACGTCGCGGCGTCACCGGTGGCGGATGCCGCGGCCGGCTCGGCGACGGGCTCGAAGTCCGCCGGCGCGGGCCGCTTGGCCGCGCTGCGGACGAGCACCAGGCCGCCGTCCGGGCCGGGAACCGCGCCCTTGATCAGCAGGAAGCCGCGCTCGGTGTCGACGGCATGGATGGTCAGGCCGGCGATGGTGACCCGCTCGTGCCCCATCCGCCCGGCCATCCGCAGGCCCTTGAAGACGCGGCCGGGGGTGGCGCACCCGCCGACCGAGCCGGGCGAGCGGTGCTTGCGCTCGACGCCGTGGCCAGCGCCGAGGCCCTTGAAGCCGTGCCGCTTCATCACACCGGCGAAGCCCTTGCCCTTGGACGTGCCGGTCACGTCCACGATGCCGCCCGCGGAGAAGATCTCACCGGTCAGTTCCTGGCCGGGGCGGTAGTTGGTGGCGTCCGCGGTGCGCAGCTCCACCAGATGCCGCCGCGGCGGGACCCCGGCGCGCGCGAAGTGACCGCGCAGCGGCTGGGTCACCCGGCGGGAGTCGATCTCGCCGTAGCCGAGCTGGACCGCCGAGTAGCCGTCCCGGTCGGATGTCCTGACCTGCGTCACCACGTTCGGCCCGGCCTTGACGACCGTGACCGGGACGACGCGGTTGTTCGCGTCCCATACCTGGGTCATCCCGAGCTTGGTGCCCAGGAGCCCCCTGTAGTTGCGATTGAGCATGACTGCGCCGGCCCCTTTAAAGCTTGATCTCGATGTCGACACCGGCGGGAAGGTCGAGGCGCATCAGCGAGTCGACCGTCTTCGGTGTCGGGTCAAGAATGTCGATCAGCCGCTTGTGCGTACGCATCTCGAAGTGCTCGCGGCTGTCCTTGTACTTGTGCGGCGACCGGATCACGCAGTAGACGTTCTTCTCCGTCGGCAGCGGCACCGGTCCCGCGACCTGCGCACCAGTCCGCGTCACCGTCTCGACGATCTTGCGGGCCGAGCTGTCGATGATCTCGTGGTCGTAGGCCTTGAGCCGGATGCGGATCTTCTGTGCCGCCATGGTGGGCTTCGCCTGTCCTGTCTGTCTCGTCCGGCTGGCAGGCCCCACAGGGTCCGTTCCTTCGCCGGAGCTGCCGCCGGATGTACCGCTTGTTGTCAGGTGCGTGCACCGTGCAAGCGGCGGGCCGTATGCCCTGGATGAGGCATAGTGGGCCCGCCGCCGCGGTGGCTACTTCAGGATCTTGGTGACGCGACCGGCACCGACGGTACGACCGCCCTCGCGGATGGCGAACCGCAGGCCTTCCTCCATGGCGATCGGCTGGATGAGCTCGACCGTCATCTCCGTGTTGTCGCCCGGCATGACCATCTCGGTGCCCTCGGGGAGGGTCACCACACCGGTCACGTCGGTGGTACGGAAGTAGAACTGCGGGCGGTAGTTGTTGAAGAATGGAGTGTGACGACCACCCTCGTCCTTGCTGAGGATGTAGACCTGAGCCTCGAAGTTGGTGTGCGGCGTGATCGACTTCGGCTTGGTGACGACCTGGCCGCGCTCGACGTCCTCGCGCTTCACACCGCGCAGGAGCAGGCCGACGTTGTCGCCGGCACGCCCCTCGTCAAGCAGCTTGCGGAACATCTCCACGCCGGTGACGGTCGTCGTGGTGACGTCCGGCCGGATGCCGACGATCTCGACCGTCTCGCTGACCTTGACCACACCGCGCTCCACACGACCAGTGACGACCGTGCCACGACCGGTGATCGTGAAGACGTCCTCGATCGGCATGAGGAAGGGCTTGTCGATGTCACGCTCGGGCTCCGGGATGGAGTCGTCGACAGCCTGCATGAGCTCGAGGAGCTTGGCTCCCCACTCCTTGTCGCCCTCCAGCGCCTTGAGCGCCGAGACCCGCACCACCGGCACGTCGTCGCCGGGGAACTCGTACGAGCTCAGCAGCTCCCGGACCTCCAGCTCGACGAGCTCGAGGATCTCCTCGTCGTCGACCATGTCGGCCTTGTTCAGCGCCACGACGATGTAGGGCACGCCGACCTGGCGGGCGAGCAGCACGTGCTCCTTGGTCTGCGGCATCGGGCCGTCGGTCGCCGAGACGACGAGGATCGCGCCGTCCATCTGCGCCGCGCCGGTAATCATGTTCTTGATGTAGTCGGCGTGGCCGGGGCAGTCGACGTGAGCGTAGTGCCGGTTGTCGGTCTGGTACTCGACGTGGGCGATCGAGATCGTGATGCCGCGGGCCTTCTCCTCCGGCGCCTTGTCGATCTGGTCGAACGGCGTGAAGGGGTTCAGGTCCGGGTGCGCGTCGTGCAGGACCTTGGTGATGGCCGCGGTCAGCGTGGTCTTGCCGTGGTCGATGTGACCGATGGTCCCGATGTTGACATGCGGCTTGTTCCGCTCGAACTTCTGCTTCGCCACGGGTGTCCCTCCAAGGACGGGTGGTGTCGTGCCGTGCTGGTGGTCCTGGGACCGCCGGCGGCGCGGGAGAAGGGATCGCGCCGCCTGCCGGCCACTTGTAGCCTGCTAATGATCAATAGTGGCGCCGGGCCCGTGAGTGGCCCCCGGACGGGGCCGCCGCGCCCGGCCACCGGTCACTCCCCGCGCGCCTTCGCGATGATCTCCTTCGCGACTCCCGCCGGAACCTCGGCGTAGGAGTCGAACTGCATCGAGTAGACGGCCCGTCCCGAGGTCTTCGAGCGCAGGTCCCCGACGTAGCCGAACATCTCCGACAGCGGGACGATCGCCTTGACGATGCGCGCGCCGGACCGTTCGTCCATCGCCTGGATCTGCCCGCGCCGCGAGTTCAGGTCGCCGATCACGTCACCCATGTAGTCCTCGGGGGTGGTGACCTCGACCGCCATCATCGGTTCGAGCAGCACCGGGTCGGCCCGCCGCGCCGCCTCCTTGAACGCCATCGAACCGGCGATCTTGAAAGCGAGCTCGGACGAGTCGACGTCGTGGTACTGGCCGTCGAGCAGGGTGACCTTTACGTCGACGAGGGGGTAGCCGGCGAGCACGCCGAACTCCATCGCCTCCTGGCAGCCGGCGTCGACCGAGGGGATGTACTCACGCGGGATGCGGCCACCGGTGACCTTGTTCTCGAACTCGTAGCCGCCGCCGTCGCCGCCGGAGGGCTCGAGATCGATGATCACGCGGGCGTACTGCCCGGAGCCACCGGTCTGCTTCTTGTGCGTGTAGTCGACCTTCTCGACCTTGCGCCGGATGGTCTCCCGGTAGGCGACCTGCGGCTTGCCGACGTTGGCGGCGACACCGAACTCGCGGCGCATCCGGTCGACGAGCACGTCCAGGTGCAGCTCGCCCATGCCGGCGATGATCGTCTGCCCGGTCTCGTCGTCGGTGCGGACCTGGAAGGTCGGGTCCTCCTCGGCCAGCCGGCCGATGGCCGTGCCCAGCTTCTGCTGGTCGGCCTTGGTCTTCGGCTCGATCGCGACGCTGATGACCGGCGCCGGGAAGGTCATCGACTCCAGGATGACCGGAGCGTTCGGGTCACACAGCGTGTCACCGGTCGTGGTGTTCTTCAGACCGACGACCGCGACGATCTGGCCCGCGCCGACGCCCTCGCGGTCCTCCCGGTGGTTGGCGTGCATCTGGAGGATGCGGCCGATGCGCTCCTTGCGGTCCTTGGTGGAGTTCAGCACCGGGGAGCCCGAGGTGAGCCGGCCGGAGTAGACCCGGATGTAGGTCAGCTTCCCGACGTAGGGGTCAGTCATGATCTTGAAGGCGAGTGCGGCGAACGGCTCGCTCTCGTCCGGCTCACGGGAGACCTCGGTGTCCTCCCGGCCGATGGCGTGACCGACCGTGACACCGATGTCCAGCGGGCTCGGGAGGAAGTCGACGACGGCGTCGAGCATGGGCTGCACGCCCTTGTTCTTGAACGCCGACCCACACAGCACCGGGTTGAGCGAACCGGCCAGCGTGCCCCGGCGCAGCGCCGCCCGCAGCTGCTCCTCGGTCGGTTCCTCGCCCTCGAGGTAGAGCTCCATCAGGGCGTCGTCGTTCTCGGCGACGGTCTCGATGAGCTTGTCCCGCCACTCCTGCGCGGCCTCCAGGTGGTCACGCGGGATGTCGACGGTCTCGTAGGAGGCGCCCTTGTCCTCGGTGTGCCAGAGCAGGCCCTTCATCTGGATCAGGTCGATGACGCCCTTGAAGTCGGCCTCGACGCCCCAGGGCAGCTGGATGACGGCCGGGGTCGCGGCGAGCCGGTCGACCATCATCTCCACGCACCGGTGGAACTCCGCGCCGACCCGGTCCATCTTGTTGACGAACGCGATCCGCGGGACGTTGTAACGGTCGGCCTGGCGCCAGACGGTCTCGCTCTGCGGCTCCACACCGGCCACGGCGTCGAAGACGGCGACCGCACCGTCGAGCACCCGCAGCGACCGCTCCACCTCGACGGTGAAGTCGACGTGCCCCGGAGTGTCGATGATGTTGATGGTGTGGCCGCGCCAGGTACAGGTGGTGGCGGCGGAGGTGATGGTGATCCCCCGCTCCTGCTCCTGCTCCATCCAGTCCATCGTGGCGCCGCCGTCGTGGACTTCACCGATCTTGTAGTTGACGCCGGTGTAGAACAGGATCCGCTCGGTGGTCGTGGTCTTGCCCGCGTCGATGTGGGCCATGATCCCGATGTTGCGGGTCGCGGCCAGCGCGGCACGTACGTCAGCAGACATTGTTGGTTACCAGCGGTAGTGGGCGAAGGCTCGGTTGGACTCCGCCATCTTGTGGGTGTCCTCGCGCCGCTTCACGCTCGCGCCGAGACCGTTACTGGCGTCGATCAGCTCGTTCATGAGGCGCTCGGTCATGGTCTTCTCGCGGCGCTGCCGGGCGTAGCCGACCAGCCAACGCAGCGCGAGGGTGGTGCTCCGGCTCGTGCGCACCTCGACCGGTACCTGGTAGGTGGCGCCACCGACCCGGCGGCTGCGCACCTCCAGCGTCGGCTTGACGTTGTCGAGAGCGCGCTTGAGCGTGACCACGGGGTCGTTGCCGGTCTTCTCCCGAGCGCCCTCGAGCGCCCCGTAGACGATCCGTTCGGCCAGCGACTTCTTACCGCTGAGCAGAACCTTGTTGACCAGCGCTGTCACCAGCGGTGAGCCGTAGACCGGATCGACGACGACGACGTGCTTGGGAGCCGGGCCCTTGCGTGGCATCAGGCCTTCTCCTTCTTTGCTCCGTACTTGCTGCGCGCCTGCTTGCGGTTGCGGACACCCTGCGTGTCCAGCGTCCCGCGAACGATCTTGTAGCGGACGCCCGGAAGGTCCTTCACCCGGCCGCCGCGCACCAGGACGATCGAGTGCTCCTGCAGGTTGTGCCCCACCCCCGGGATGTAGGCGGTGACCTCTATCCCGCTGTGGAGCCGGACCCGGGCGACCTTGCGCAGCGCCGAGTTCGGCTTCTTGGGCGTGGTCGTGTAGACGCGGGTGCACACGCCACGGCGCTGCGGGCTCCCCTTGAGCGCCGGGGTCTTGGTCTTCTCGACCTTGTCCTGCCGGCCCTTGCGGACCAGCTGCTGGATCGTCGGCAACGCCGCTCCCGTTCCTCTTCCGTTCCTGCCGGTACCTGCCGTCATCTCATCTGTGTCCGACCCACGCTGTCCGACCCACGCGGTCGGGCGTGTCGCGACCCCCGGGAACAGCCCGACAACTGGGACGGTCTGCCATGGGAGTACGCCCGCCCGCCTTGGTGAAGGCCGGGCCACCCTCGGCACCACGGGCCCGGCAGGACGGGCCACGGTGCCACGGGACGGCCATGGGATGGCGCAGGACACAGGTCAACCTTGCAACGCACAGCGCCGCAGAAAGCGAGACTACAGACCCGTCGACGGCTGTGTCGAATCGGGGTACCCCACGTGCCACTGGTAGCCGGATCCCCCGCGCTGCCGGAACCGCCGGAACCGCCGGCAGCAGCGGGATCTTCGGCGCGCATCCCCTGGTCGACGATGCCGCACAGGCCGTTTGTTGTGATGGCGGCGTCCATCTGATGTGACAGCGTTGCTGGATGGTGCGCGGGCCGCTGCCCCCGGCAGCTTGGCCGGCCCGGCGGTTCCAGCCCGGCGGCGTCAGTCCGGCAGCTTCCGCAGCTTGCAGACGAAGAAGCCCTCGAACGCCGGGCCTGGCAGGATGCGCCGGGCGTCGGCGAGCGCCGGATGGAAGGTCTCGGTCCGCCAGTGGCGCAGGCCTGGCCGCCACGCGTCCGGCGCGGAGCCGTCGATGTCGACCTCGATCGGGCACACCTCGACGGGATGGTGGCGCAGCAGGTAGCTCAGCGGCGCCTCGTTCTCCTCCGGGCCGAACGTGCAGGTGGAGTACACCAGGATGCCGCCGGGACGCAGCAGCCGGCAGGCCGCCACCAGCATCTTGCGCTGCAGCCAGCCGTAGTCGGTCACCCGCTGCTCGGTCCAGTACCGCAGCGCCGAGGACGACCGCAGGTCGACCAGGCCCTCGCCGCTGCACTGGGCGTCCAGCAGCACCCGGTCGAAACGCTCCGTTATGAACTTGTCGGCGTACTGCGCCGGGTGACAGCTCGTCTCGGCCAGGCGGACGTGGAACTGCCGGGTGACCGCGCGCAGCTTCTCCAGCCGGGGCGCGATGCCGTCGTTGGCCCACAGCCGCGCGTCGTTACCGACCAGTGCCGCGATGTGCGCCGTCTTGCCGCCCGGCGCCGCGCACAGATCGATGATCGATTCGGCGGGCGCGGGCGCGAGGGCCAGCGCCGGCACCAGGCTGGAGATGTTCTGGATGTAGGCGTGACCGCCGCCGAACACCTCCGAGCCCGACAGCACCCGCTTGTCGCCGCGCAGGAGGTAGCCGTCGGGGCACCAGTCGAGCGGGTCGAGGACGAGCCCGAGATCCCCGATGGCGCGGTGGACCGCCGCCGCACCCAGCGGTGAGAGCCGGTTGACCCGGACGCCGGGACGGCGGTCCAGGCAGAGCCGCTCGACCACCTCGGGCTCGGCGAGCTGGAGGATCTCGGACAGCCGCCGTACGAACAGCGCCCGCTTCCGGCTCACCCAGCCCCCCGCCACGTCCTGCCCGCGCGCCACCACGGGTACGCCAGCCCGGCGACACCGCCGCCGCCGCCAAAATACCCACCGCGCACCCACAGCGCGGCCGGGCCCCACCCAGCCACGGCATACCTGGTTGACACCTGGTGATACCTGGCTGTAACTGGCCGGTGACCAACCGGCACCTGGCCGCGGCGGCCGGGCCCCGTCCAGCCCCGGCGCCGGTGGCGGCCCTGAGATATCCGCCACATCGGGTGCACGGGGCGTCACATACGAAGCGTCGCGGGCTCGACCGGACGAGACGCGGCCGGGACCACCGGCCTCACGCCAGGCATACCGCCGCCGGCGGGATGGCCGCAAACGCCCGGCCGGCGGCCACACCCCCCGGGCCGTCCGATTACCGACCACGGCGGTGTACAGCAGCCGACGAACCGCTTTTCCCGGGCCGCCACCGGCCAGCCCGGCCGCCCCTGCCGGCGCCCCCGCCACCTGCGAAAACACCGCGGACCGGCCGGCCGGCAAAAAATCCGCCGGCACGTCACAACCTTTGTCGCAGCGCACATGTCGTGCTCGAGACCGAATACCCGAGTACCGCGAAATCTGTGAGCCGATTCATGATGTTGAATCCTTGCCCGGTAATCGGCGCCCCGATAACTTCGGCTTTGCCACCGCCACGTCCAGCCGATCCCGATGGAGGACAAATGTCTAGTTCCTTCCCCTTTCCCAGCCATACGGAAATTAGCTCGTCAAGCGCTTTCGGGCTGGTCATAGAAATATCCGACGCCGTCGAGATATCCGTCTTCCGCGGCACCGAGGAAATCCCCGGGAAAACCCCTCCGGTATGGCCGGACACCCGTGCCGGGCGGTGGGAAGAAGACCACGGCGACCAGCCCGTGAGCACCCGCCCCGGCCCGGGCGACGCCGTCAGGGCGGATTCCGGCACCGCTGTCGACACGGCCCCCGACAGCGCTGCGGACGCAACCAGAACCACGCACCGCGACGACTGACCCCCACAACCGGCACCAGGCAGGCGGCTCACAATGACGACATCTCGCCGGTCGTCCACCGGGACCAACAGGTGGACCGGGCAGCCGGCCCACCAGCAGACCTCGGCGGAGACGGCATTCCCGAAGACCACCGCCGGTGTGTCCTGGCTGTACGGGCGCCTCTTCGCCTGGCTCACCGGAAATCCCGCGGCCGCCCGCGTCGAATATTTCATCCGGGACCAGAACAGGGCGGCCGCCACACACGCCGCTCTTTCCCTGCTGGGCTCGTCGGCCCTGGTGGCCGCTCCGTTCGCGATCCGGGACCTGATCGACAGCTGGCTGCTGCTGCTGCGGACGGACGGCATACTCCTCCCGGTCATCCTCATCCTCGGCGCCTTTGTGCTCAGCGCCGTGGTGTCGGCCCTGCGATACATACTGGTCAGTTATTTCAGCGAGAAACTCGCCCTGCGAATCCGGCGCGACCTGTACCAGCACGCGATCGCGCTGCCGTTCCCCCACGTCGCCCGGGCCCGGCACGGGGACGTCGTCGCCCTGTTCACCATCGACACCGCCAGGGTGCGCGCGGCCGCCGCCGTCTGCCTGCCGGCCATCGCGACCATGGCGGTCGAACTCGTCGTAGCCGGGGTGGTCGCCTGCCTGCTCCAGTGGCGTCTCGCGTTCGCCGTGGCCGTGATCGGCGTGGTCCCGCTCGTCCTGCTGCGCCTGGTGCGTGAGCGCGTCCGGGCCATCTCCCGGGTGGAAGGCGAACGGCTCAGCCGGCTGGTCGATCATCTCATCGAGCTGACCGGGCCAGCGGGAGCGCTGCACCTGCGCGCCTTCCGCGCGCAGCACACCGGCCAGGAGGAGTTCGACCGGCTGGGCGCGGCCATTGCGACGGCCGCTCGCACCCGCGTGCAGGTCTTCGCCCGCCTGCAGCTCATCGCCGCGGCCAGCTCGGTGCTGGCGACCATGACCGTGATCGGGCTCGGGGTGTGGCTCACCCTGAACCAGACGATGACGGTCGGCACCTTCGTGGCCTTTCTCAGCGTGCTCCTGCTGGCGTTCCGTTCCATCGCCGGCTTCGCCGACCTGCGTACCCAGCTCTTCGACGGCGAGGCCTCCCTCGTCCGCATCCTGGATTTCCTCGACATCCCGCTGGGGACGGCGCCGGCCGGCGGCCGCAGCAACGTCAGGCCGCTGACCACGGCCGACCGGCCGCATCCACCCAGGGACAGCACGCCACCGGCGGGCCCGGCGGCCACCGGCTCCGAGGACGCCGGACGGCCACCGGTCCACGGCGATCTCGTCCTGGAGAACGTCTCCTACTCCTACGCGCCCGGCGTGCCCGCCCCCAGGTGGGCGCTGCGCGGCGTCGACGTCGTCGTGGGCCGCGGCGAGATGGTGGCCGTCGTCGGGTTCAGCGGCGCCGGGAAGACCACGCTGTGCCATCTCGCCAGCGGCCTGCTCACCCCCACCAGCGGGCGTGTCCTGCTCGGCGGCTGCGACGCCGGCGGGCTGTCCCCCGCCGCGGCCCGGGCCGCGGTCGGCCTGGTGTCGCAGGAGCCGTTCGTCCAGCGTCGCAGCGTCGCCGAGAACCTCCGCTTCGGCAGCCCGGCCGCGGCGACCGACGAGCTGTGGGCCGCGCTGGAGGCGACCGGGCTGGTCACGCTCGTGCGTTCGCTGCCGGAGGGGATTCACACCCCGCTGGGGCACAACGGCCACCAGATCTCCGGCGGGGAGCGGCAACGGCTGTCCATCGCCCGCGTACTGGTCCAGAACCCGCGGACCGTCATCCTCGACGAGGCGACGTCGAACCTCGACGCGCTGACCGAGGACCTGCTGCGCGCCTCCCTGGAACGTCTGCTCGCCGAGCGAAGCTGCCTCGTCGTGGCCCACCGGGCGACGATGACCGTTGCCGCCGACCGCATCTACGTGCTGGAGAACGGCACGGTGATGGAGGCCGGGCCACACGACCGGCTCGTCCGCAGCGGCGGTGTCTACGCCCGGCTGGCCCGCGGCCCGGCCGAGCACGCCCTGCGGAAGAGCAGGAACGGCGTCCGGTAGAGGGGCCAGCGGAGGAAAGCGCCGGTGGTCAGAAGAGCAGGTCGTCCCAGTCGACGGTGACCGGGATCGGGTTGGTGACCTCAGGCGCTCCGCCGGCCTCGTCCTTCATGAACGTGCCCAGGTGCTTGTAGAGCAGGGTCGCCCGGTCGAGCGCGTAGCGTTCGATGCTCGTGACGCCGTCGTTGTCGAGCCGGGTGATCCAGTAGTGCGCGATGCCGGCCCTGGCGTATTCACCGAGCTTGTCGGTGGTGTCCTGGGTCTCCGAACCCGGCAACACGATCTCGATGACGAGCAGGGCGTGCTCCGCGCGGAGACGTTCGCCGGCCGCGCGGTCGAGACAGCGGTAGAGGATCACATCCGGGCGGCGGTTGAGCAGCGGGATGTCACGCAGCCGGAGATCGACGTCATTGTTGACGGCCAGGCATCCGTGGCCGCGGGCCATCGCGCGCCGTGCGTGCCGTTCCAGCAGGTTGGCGAGGCGACGGCCGGCGGTCTGATGATCCGGAGTCGGCGCCTCACAGAAGACGACGTAGCCGTCGACGATCTCGATCGCCCTGGCGATCTCCTCGGGCAGCGCCTCGTACTCCGCGGCGGTCACCCGCGCGGGCTGCGGCTGTATACGGAGCAGCCAGCTGTCCTCCGGCAGTGCCGTCGTCATCGCCGTCTCCTCCTCGGCATCGTGCCGATGCGGTGCTCCCCTCGGCATCGTGCCGATGCGGTGCTTCCCTGGTGCAGGCCGGCAGATCTACCCGGCGCTGTCCAGCGTAGTGCCGTACCAGGCAACGTCTGCCCTGTTGACCGATGGCCAGGCGCGAGGCCGGATCCACACAGCAACGCGGCCCGGGTGAACGTCCGGCAGGGACGCCCACCCGGGCCGCCTGGAGCACTTGCGTGGCAGGAACTACCGGGTAGCGAGAACTACCGGTAGTCGCCGCCGGTGCTGCGGTAGTCGAAGTCGTCCAACGGGACGGCCTGGCCGCTGCCGGTGCCGAACGCGCCGTACTCCACGGTCGCGCCCTCCTCGTAGCCGCTGACCGAGTACACCGACGCCCGTGCCTCCTCGGTCGGCTCGACCCGGATGTTGCGGTACCGCGAGATGCCGGTACCCGCCGGGATGAGCTTGCCGATGATGACGTTCTCCTTCAGGCCGACCAGCGAGTCCGACCGGGCGTTGATCGCGGCGTCGGTGAGCACCCGGGTCGTCTCCTGGAAGGATGCGGCCGACAGCCACGACTCGGTCGCCAGGGACGCCTTGGTGATCCCCATCAGGACCGGACGGGCCGAAGCCGGCTGGCCGCCGGTCTCGACCACCCGACGGTTCTCCTCCTCGAACCGGGCCCGCTCGACCAGCTCGCCCGGCAGGAGCGTGGTCTCCCCCGACTCCAGCACGTTCACCCGCTTGAGCATCTGCCGGATGATGATCTCGATGTGCTTGTCGTGGATCGACACACCCTGCGAGCGGTACACCTCCTGCACCTGGTCGACCAGGTGGAGCTGCACCTGACGCGGGCCGAGGATGCGCAGCACCTCGTGCGGGTCGACCGCGCCGTCGACGATCTTCTGACCGACGGCGATGCGCTGGCCCTCCTCGACCTTCAGCCGCGACCGGCGGGAGACCGGGTAGGCGATCTCCTCGCTGCCGTCGTCGGGGATGACCACGACCTTGACGGTCTTCTCGGTCTCCTCGATGCGCACCCGCCCGGAGACCTCGCTGATCGGGGCCTTGCCCTTGGGGGAACGGGCCTCGAACAGCTCCACGACACGGGGCAGCCCCTGGGTGATGTCGTCGCCGGCGACGCCACCGCTGTGGAAGGTACGCATCGTCAGCTGGGTGCCGGGCTCACCGATGGACTGGGCGGCGACGATACCGACGGCCTCGCCGACGTCGACGAGCTTGCCCGTGGCCAGCGACCGGCCGTAGCACTGCGCGCAGACACCCATCCGGGCCGCGCAGGTGAGGGCGGAACGCACCTTCACCGACTCGATCCCGGCATCGATGATCTTGCTGATGACCACGTCGCCGAGGTCGGTGCCGGCCGGTACCACCACGTCACCGGCGGCGTTCGCCGCGTCCGAGGCGAGCGTGCGCGCGTAGGCCGCGGTCTCGGCGTAACGGTCGCGGACGAGCACGCCGTCCGCTCCCTTGCGCGCGATGCGGGTGGCGATGCCGCGCTCGGTGGCGCAGTCGTCCTCACGGACGATGACGTCCTGGCTGACGTCGACCAGACGCCGGGTGAGGTACCCGGAGTCCGCGGTCCGCAGCGCCGTGTCGGCCAGGCCCTTGCGGGCGCCGTGCGTGGAGATGAAGTACTCCACCACGCTCAGCCCCTCGCGGAAGTTCGCCTTGATCGGACGCGGGATGATCTCGCCCTTGGGGTTGGCGACCAGTCCGCGCATCCCGGCGAGCTGCCGGATCTGCATCATGTTCCCGGCGGCCCCGGAGTTGACCAGCACGGCGACCGGATTGGTCTCCGGGAAGTTGGCCTCCATGGCCTCGGCGACCTTGTTCGTCGCCTCGTTCCAGATCTGGACCAGTTCGGCGCGGCGCTCGTCGTCGGAGAGGAAGCCTCGGTCGAACTGCTTCTGCACTCGTTCGGCCCGCTGCTCGTACTCGTCGAGGATCTGCGCCTTGTTCGGCGGCGCGACAACGTCCTCGATCGCGACGGTCACCCCCGAGCGGGTGGCCCAGTAGAAGCCGGCGCTCTTCAGCGCGTCCAGCGTCGCGGCCACCTGGATCTTCGGGTAGCGCTCCGCCAGGTCGTTGACGATCGCGGCCTGGGCCTTCTTGTTCATCAGGTAGTTCAGGAACGGGTAGCCCTCGGGGAGCGCCTGGTTGAGCAGGCAGCGGCCGAAGGTGGTCTCCAGGGTGAACGGGTCGCCGGCTGCCCAGCCGGGCGGCGGGGCCCAGTCCAGCGGCGGCGTGGTGTCGCGTAGCCGGACCTTGATCTTCGCCTGTAGCTCGATCTCCCGCGCGTCGAAGGCCATCTGCGCCTCGGCCACGCTGGAGAACGCCCGCCCCTCGCCGCGGGCGCCCACGGCCAGCCGGCTGAGGTGGAACACCCCGGTCACCATGTCCAGGCTCGGCATGGCCAGCGGACGCCCGGACGCCGGCGAGAGGATGTTGTTGCTCGACAGCATCAGGATGCGCGCCTCGGCCTGCGCCTCCGCGGACAGCGGCAGGTGCACGGCCATCTGGTCCCCGTCGAAGTCCGCGTTGAACGCGGTGCAGACCAGCGGGTGGATCTGGATGGCCTTGCCCTCGACGAGCTGCGGCTCGAACGCCTGGATGCCCAGCCGGTGCAGGGTCGGCGCGCGGTTGAGCAGCACGGGGTGCTCGGTGATGACCTCTTCGAGCACGTCCCAGACGACCGGGCGGGCCCGCTCCACCATGCGCTTGGCCGACTTGATGTTCTGCGCGTGGTTGAGGTCGACCAGCCGCTTCATCACGAACGGCTTGAACAGCTCCAGGGCCATCTGCTTGGGCAGGCCGCACTGGTGCAGCTTGAGCTGCGGGCCGACGACGATGACCGAACGGCCGGAGTAGTCGACGCGCTTGCCCAGCAGGTTCTGCCGGAACCGGCCCTGCTTGCCCTTGAGCATGTCCGACAGCGACTTCAGCGGACGGTTGCCCGGCCCGGTCACCGGCCGGCCGCGGCGGCCGTTGTCGAACAGCGCGTCGACGGCCTCCTGCAGCATCCGCTTCTCGTTGTTGACGATGATCTCGGGCGCGCCGAGGTCGAGCAGCCGCTTGAGCCGGTTGTTCCGGTTGATCACCCGGCGGTAGAGGTCGTTGAGGTCGGACGTGGCGAACCGGCCACCGTCGAGCTGCACCATCGGGCGCAGGTCCGGCGGGATCACCGGGACGCAGTCGAGCACCATCCCGTTCGGGGAGTTGCGGGTGTTGAGGAAGGCCGAGACGACCTTGAGACGCTTCAGCGCCCGGGCCTTCTTCTGCCCCTTGCCGCTGCGGATGGTCTCCCGCAGCGACTCGGCCTCCGCCGCCAGGTCGAAGTCGACGAGCCGGCGCTGCAGGGCCTCCGCCCCCATGCCGCCCTCGAAGTACTGGCCGAAACGGTCCCGCAGCTCGCGGTAGAGCAGCTCGTCCGGCTCGAGGTCCTGGACCTTCAGGCCCTTGAAACGGTCGAACACCCGGCCCAGATCGTCGATCTTCCGCTGGGCGCGGTCGCGGATCTGGCGCATCTCGCGCTCGGCCGCCTCCCGCACCTTGCGCCGGACGTCGCCCTTGGCGCCCTCGGCCTCCAGCTGGGCGAGGTCGGCCTCCAGCTTCTTCTGCCGGGTCTCGACGTCGGCGTTCTTCTTGTCCTCGAGATGCTGCTTCTCGACGGAGATCCGGGCTTCGAGGGTGGGCAGGTCGCGGTGACGCGCGTCCGCGTCCACGCTTGTGATCATGTAGGCGGCGAAGTAGATGACCTTCTCAAGGTCCTTCGGCGCCAGGTCGAGCAGGTAGCCGAGCCGGCTCGGGACACCCTTGAAGTACCAGATGTGGGTGACCGGCGCGGCCAGCTCGATGTGGCCCATCCGTTCCCGACGCACCTTGGCGCGGGTGACCTCGACACCGCAGCGCTCGCAGATGATGCCCTTGAAACGAACGCGCTTGTACTTACCGCAGTAGCACTCCCAGTCCCGGGTCGGGCCGAAGATCTTCTCGCAGAAGAGCCCGTCCTTCTCCGGCTTGAGGGTACGGTAGTTGATCGTCTCCGGCTTCTTGACCTCGCCGTGTGACCACTGGCGGATGTCGTCCGCGGTGGCGAGGCCGATGCGCAGCTCGTCGAAGAAGTTGACGTCGAGCACGTGTCTTCTCTCTCTGCCGTCTGGCTGCCCGCTGTCGCCGGCAGGTGTTCGTGCGGATGGCGGCGGCGGGGGGCGTGGGCCGTCAGTTTGTCCAAGGTCGGCGGGGGTGCCGCGACACGGCCGGGGCCCGGAGGCTACCGGCTGCCGTGTCCCGGCCGTGTGGTCCGCGACCGCGGCGGCGCGGGGGCGGCGGCTCCAGGAGGATCATCCTGTGGTCCCCATGGTCCCCATGGCCCCCTGGTCGCGCCGCCTCCGGCCGCTGGCGGTCACCCGGCCGCAGACCACTACTCGTCAGACCTCCTCAACGCTGCTCGGCTCCCGCCGGGACAGGTCGATACCGAGTTCCTCCGCGGCGCGGAAGACGTCCTCGTCGGTGTCACGCATTTCGATGGAAACGCCGTCGCTGGAGAGGACCTCGACGTTCAGGCACAGTGACTGCATTTCCTTGATGAGCACCTTGAAGGACTCCGGGATACCGGGTTCGGGAATGTTCTCGCCCTTGACGATGGCCTCGTAGACCTTGACGCGGCCGAGAACGTCGTCCGACTTGATGGTGAGCAGTTCCTGCAGGGCGTAGGCGGCACCGTAGGCCTCCAGCGCCCACACCTCCATCTCGCCGAAACGCTGCCCACCGAACTGCGCCTTACCGCCCAGCGGCTGCTGGGTGATCATCGAGTAGGGGCCGGTCGAACGGGCGTGGATCTTGTCGTCGACCAGGTGCAGCAACTTGAGGATGTAGATGTAGCCGACCGCCACCGGATACGGGTAGGGCTCGCCGGTCCGGCCGTCGAAGAGCTCGGCCTTGCCGCTGGACCCGATGAGCTGGACGCCGTCCCGGTTGGGCAGCGTCGAGGAGAGCAGACCGGTGATCTCCTCCTCGCGGGCGCCGTCGAAGACCGGAGTGGCCACGTTGGTGTTCGGCGGCGCCTGGTCCGCCCGGATGCCGCGCAGCCGTTCCTTCCACTCCTCGGTGCCCGTGTCGACCTGCCAGCCGGTCTTGGCCACCCAGCCGAGGTGGGTCTCCAGGATCTGGCCGATGTTCATCCGGCGGGGCACACCGTGCGGGTTGAGCACGACGTCCACCGGGGTGCCGTCGGAGAGGAACGGCATGTCCTCGGCCGGCAGGATCTTCGCGATGACGCCCTTGTTCCCGTGCCGCCCGGCGAGCTTGTCACCATCGGTGATCTTGCGCTTCTGGGCGACGTACACCCGGACCAGCTCGTTCACGCCGGGCGGCAGCTCGTCGCCGTCCTCCCGGGAGAACACCCGGACCCCGATGACCTTGCCGGACTCCCCGTGCGGCACCTTCAGCGAGGTGTCGCGGACCTCCCGGGCCTTCTCACCGAAGATCGCGCGCAGCAGCCGCTCCTCCGGGGTCAGCTCGGTCTCGCCCTTGGGCGTGACCTTCCCGACCAGCACGTCACCGGGCGAGACCTCGGCGCCGATACGGATGATGCCGCGCTCGTCGAGGTCGGCGAGGACCTCCTCGGCGACGTTGGGGATGTCCCGGGTGATCTCCTCCGGCCCGAGCTTGGTGTCCCGGGCGTCGACCTCGTGCTCCTCGATGTGGATCGAGGACAGGACGTCGTCCTGGACCAGCCGCTGGGAGAGGATGATCGCGTCCTCGTAGTTGTGGCCCTCCCACGGCATGAAGGCGACCAGCAGGTTCTTGCCCAGCGCCATCTCGCCGTTGTCCGTGCAGGGGCCGTCCGCGATGACCTGGCCCGCCTCGACCCGGTCCCCCTCGTCCACGATGGGCTTCTGGTTGATGCAGGTGCCCTGGTTGGACCGGCGGAACTTCGCCATCCGGTAGGTGCGCCGGGTGCCGTCGTCGTGCATGACGGTGATGTAGTCGGCGGAGAGGTCCTCGACCACGCCGGCCTGCGCGCAGACGACGACGTCACCGGCGTCCTTGGCCGCGCGGGCCTCCATGCCGGTGCCGACCAGCGGCGCCTCGCTGCGCAGCAGCGGGACGGACTGGCGCTGCATGTTCGAGCCCATCAGGGCGCGGTTGGCGTCGTCGTGCTCGAGGAAGGGGATCATCGCGGTGGCGACCGACACCATCTGCCGCGGCGAGACGTCCATGTAGTCGACCTCGTCGGGCGGGATGAACTCGACCTCGCCGCCCTTGCGGCGGACCAGGACCCGGTGCTCGGCGAACGACCCGTCGGAGCTCAGCGGCGCGTTCGCCTGCGCGATGACGTGCCTGTCCTCCTCGTCCGCGGTGAGGTAGTCGATCTTGTCGGTGACCCGCCCGGCCACGACCTTGCGGTAGGGCGTCTCGACGAAGCCGAACGGGTTGACCCGCGCGAACGTCGACAGCGAACCGATCAGACCGATGTTCGGCCCCTCCGGCGTCTCGATCGGGCACATCCGGCCGTAGTGGCTGGGGTGTACGTCGCGGACCTCGAAGCCGGCCCGCTCCCGGGAGAGACCACCCGGGCCGAGCGCGGACAGGCGCCGCTTGTGGGTGAGGCCGGCCAGCGGGTTGGTCTGGTCCATGAACTGGGAGAGCTGGCTGGTGCCGAAGAACTCCTTGATGGAGGCGACCACCGGCCGGATGTTGATCAGTGTCTGCGGCGTGATCGCCTCGACGTCCTGGGTGGTCATCCGCTCCCGGACGACCCGCTCCATCCGGGCCAGGCCCAGCCGCACCTGGTTCTGGATCAGCTCACCGACCGTGCGCAGCCGCCGGTTGCCGAAGTGGTCGATGTCGTCCACGTCGTAGGACTGGTCCCTGCCGGCGTGCAGCTGGACGACGTACTCGATCGTGCGGACGATGTCGTCCTCGGTGAGCACGCCGACGTCGTGCGGAACGTCCACCTCGAGCTTCTTGTTCACTTTGTAACGACCGACCTTGGCCAGGTCGTAGCGCTTCGGGTTGAAGAAGAGGTTCTCCAGCAGTGTCTGCGCGGACTCACGGGTCGGCGGCTCACCCGGGCGCAGCTTGCGGTAGATGTCGAGCAGCGCGTCGTCCTGGCTGGAGGTGTGGTCCTTCTCCAGGGTCACCCGCATCGACGGGAAGTCGCCGAACCGCTCCAGAATGCGCGCCTCGTCCCAGCCGAGCGCCTTGAGCAGCACGGTCACGGACTGGCGGCGCTTGCGGTCGATACGGACACCGACGGTGTCCCGCTTGTCGACCTCGAATTCCAGCCAGGCACCCCGGGACGGAATGACCTTGCAGGAGAACAGGTCCTTGTCGGAGACCTTGTCGATGGTCTTCTCGAAATACACCCCAGGGGAACGCACGAGCTGGCTGACGACGACCCGCTCGGTCCCGTTGATGACGAACGTGCCCTTCGGGGTCATGAGCGGGAAGTCGCCCATGAAAACCGTCTGGCTCTTGATCTCACCGGTGGTGTTGTTGGTGAACTCGGCCGTCACGAACATCGGGGCCGAGTAGGTCATATCCTTGTCCTTGCACTCCTCGACGGAGTACTTCGGCGGTTCGAAACGGTGGTCCCGGAACGACAGTGACATCGAACCGGAGAAGTCCTCGATCGGGGATATCTCCTCGAAGACCTCTTCGAGACCCGACGTGACGGGTACGTCGTCACGTCCGGCGTCGATGGCTTCCTGGACCCGTTCCGCCCACGCATCACTGCCGATCAGCCAGTCGAAGGACTGGGTCTGCAGGGCGAGAAGATCGGGGACCTCGAGAGGCTCAATGATCTTTGCGAACGAGATGCGGGAGGAGGTAGGCGAGGCGGCCAAGGTGGTCCTTCCGGTGGCCTGATCGTCGGGCTGGTGGCGCTGTGGCTTCCTTGATACGGCTTCCGGCAGCACGGGAGAATTCATGATCGCGTCGCCTTCGGCCTGCTGGAGAACAATCCGACGTAGGGGTGGTCGGGTGATCAGTGTCTCGCTACGGTTGTGGTGACTGTCGGCGGGGGTAGTCCAACAGGGTGCACGGGTGGCTCACGAACGCAGGCAGACGCGACACGGGCGTCAGCGAGTAGTCCGTCACGACAGCTTTCGGACGGGGACCTCCGCGTGGGATGGTCGTCCTGTACCGGTGACGTGGCGGCGCTTCGGTGGCGGATTGCGATCAACGGTCTCGCTCGGGTTACCTCGGTCGTGACGTCTGTCTGGACGGTCGCGCCCGGTGGGCGCGGCTGCACAGGGACTGAAGCCGTACGCGGGCTGGCACCGTCGCATACCTCAAGGAGCAGTGAGCGCACGACGAAAGGACAGCCCAAACGAGCAGTGTAGCCGATGGCTGCACTGCTGACAAGGCTGACCGCAGGGCCAGCTCCGGAAAGGGCTAGTCCTGAAGGCTGAACTCCTGAAGGCTGAGCTCGAGGCCGGCCAACGGAGACCGCCCGGCGGAAGCCGGTCAGCCGATGCTGGCTGACGGAGGCCGCCCGACGGGTGTGGGTCACCGCTTCGGAGATGATGGAACTCCGTCCCGGGTAAGGTCGTCAACCGGTTGCGAGGTAATGAGCGCGAGGAAGTCCGTGGCGCGCCCCGGCCGGGCCCGGTACGTGGCCCGCGCGCCCGGGCGGGACGTCCGGCCGCACGAGGCGTGGCGGGGCTCCCCACCCGGCCCGTCTGCGCGCGGCCGGGCCGACGGCCGCGACAACCGGCCCGGGCGCGACCGGCCCGGGCAGACGCTCGGCAGCCCGTCCGACGGGCCCCGGCGGCCTCGGCTCCGCTGCCGGAGCGGCCCGAAGCGACAGGGCACCCGAAACGGCAGGGCACCCCGAAGCAGCGGAGCGGCCCGCGCCGACGGGGCGGTCCGAAGCGTCAGGACAATCCGAGCCAACCACGCGGGCCGTTGCCCTCTCGTCTCCGGGGAGGGAGAGGGCAACGGCCCGCGGGCGTCATGGCTACTTGACGGTGACCGTGGCGCCGGCGCCCTCCAGGGCTGCCTTGGCCTTCTCCGCGGCTTCCTTGGTCGCCTTCTCCAGCACCGGCTTGGGCGCCCCGTCGACGAGGTCCTTGGCCTCCTTCAGCCCGAGGCTGGTCAGCGCGCGGACCTCCTTGATGACCTGGATCTTCTTGTCGCCGACGGACTCGAGGATGACGTCGAACTCGTCCTGCTCCTCGGCGGCCGGTGCCTCGGCGGCCGGCCCCGCGGCGCTCGGCGCGGTGACCGCGACCGGCGCGGCCGCGGTCACCCCGAAGGTGTCCTCGAACTGCTTCACGAACTCCGACAGCTCCAGCAGCGTCATCTCCTTGAACACGTCCAGCAGCTCGTCGGTCGACAGCTTCGCCATGATGGCGGTCCTTTCATCGTGGTGGATCAGGAAGTCCGGCCGGGCGTACCGCGTCAGCGGGCCGAAAACGGCGCGGCCGCCGCCCGTCGGGTCACTTGTGGCTATGTGTCATTACTGGGGATTACCGGGGATCACCGGGGACCGCTTGGCTCGCGGCTCCCGGGGACGGGCCGGCCGGCGCTCGTCGGCGTCGGCCCCACCAGCCAGGCTGGCCGGGTAGCGGGACGCGCCGGGCTGTACGTGGCTGGCGCTCTACTCGCTCGCCTTTTACTCGCTCGCCTCGGCCGGGGACGCATCGGCCGCCGGCTCCTCGGCCACGGGCGCCTCCGCCTCCCGCTTGGCCCGCAGTGCCTCGGCCAGGCGGGCCGTCTGGGACAGCGGCGCCGCGAACAGGCCGACCGCCTTGGCCAGCGAGCCGTTGAGCGCACCGGCGAGCTTGGCGAGCAGCACCTCGCGCGACTCGAGGTCGGCCAGCCTGCGGATGTCCTCCGCCGACACCGGCCTGCCCTCGACGACCCCGCCCTTGACCACCAGGGCCGGGTTGGCCCGGGCGAAGTCACGCAGGCCCCTGGCCGCCTCGACCGGGTCGCCGGTGACGAACGCGACCGCGGTGGGGCCGACCAGCAGCTCGTCCAGGCCGTTGATACCGGCCTGCCCGGCGGCAATCTTGGTGAGGGTGTTCTTGACCACCGCGTACTGCGTGCCCTCGCCGAGCGAACGGCGCAGTTCGGTGAGCTGGCTCACCGTCAGCCC
Organism: Protofrankia sp. CiP1_Cm_nod2; assembly: GCF_920664355.1. Taxonomy (NCBI): domain Bacteria; kingdom Bacillati; phylum Actinomycetota; class Actinomycetes; order Frankiales; family Frankiaceae; genus Protofrankia; species Protofrankia sp. CiP1_Cm_nod2. Next base: position 9,809 of record NZ_CAKKTL010000026.1, on the reverse strand, counting down.
GCGGTACTCGGTCAGCACCGCCGCGGACGCGCCCCGGAACGAGTCTACGATCTCCGTTACCGCGGCGACCTTTTCCGGCTTCGCCATCGGGCTCCTTCATGGGGTCTGGCCGGTCGTCCGAAAGGTGCCGCAGACGACGAACGCCCCGGCGCAGGCGCGCGGGGCGTACCGACCGGGGCGAAACAACGCCGTCCCCGGGCAATGCTCCCTCACCTGCGCGGGCCGTCCGGTGGCTCCGGAACCTTCGGCCGCCCCACGAGGGGACGACGACCAGCGGTCTTCGGTTTGGTTCTCAGTGACCAGTTGGTTCTCAGTAAGCAGGATACTCGAGCCTGCGGCGATACGAAAAATATGATCGTTCCGCTTTCGGCCTCCGTGTCGAAACGGTACACGGCCTTGAAAGCCGCGGCCGGCCGGGGGGCCGCATGCGCGCCCCCGGCCGGCCGCGGCCCACCGCGAGGCCGGTGCCGCCCGGCTCAGGCGGCGGCGTCCTCGAGAAGGTTGCGGGTACGGCCCGGGTCGACCAGAATCCCGGGGCCCATCGTGGTCGTGAAAGTGATTTTCTTCAGGTAACGGCCCTTGGCCGCGGCCGGCTTGACCCGGACGATCTCGTCCAGCGCGACGCTGTAGTTCTCGATCAGCTGCTCGTCGGTGAAGGCCGTCTTCCCGATGACGATGTGCAGGTTGCCCTGCTTGTCGACCCGGAAATTGATCTTTCCGCCCTTGATGTCGCGGACGGCCTTGGCGATGTCGAGGGTGACCGTGCCGGTCTTGGGGTTGGGCATGAGCCCGCGCGGCCCCAGGATACGGGCGATGCGGCCGACCTTGGCCATCTGGTCGGGGGTCGCGACGGTCGCGTCGAAGTCGAGGAAGCCCTCCTGGATCCGCTGCACGAGATCGTCGCTGCCGACGACGTCGGCACCGGCGGCGGTGGCCTCGGCCGCCTTCTCGCCGACGGCGAAGACCGCCACCCGCGGGGACTTCCCGGTGCCGTGCGGCAGGTTCACGGTGCCCCGGACCATCTGGTCAGCCTTGCGCGGGTCCACACCGAGGCGCAGCGCGACCTCGACGGTGGCGGCGTACTTGGTCGTGGACGTCTCGCGGGCCAGCTGGACGGCTTCCAGCGGGGTGTACAGCCGGTCCGCCTCGATCTTCTCGATCGCGGCCCGGTATGCCTTGCTGCGCTTGGTCATGCGTGTCTCCTCGTGGTGATGGCGGGCCGGAGCCGCTGCACCACCCGTCTCGTCCCGGTCGGCGGCCACAAGGCCCGGGGTGGGACGACAGGGAAACATGATCCCGCCATCGTCGGCCCCTGGTGGCCCGACAGGCCAGTGCGCTGGCGCCTCCGGCGCCCTTCGCGGCGGCGGAGCCCCTCGCGCCGAAGCCTCCGGCGCCTTCGGCCCTGGCCGCCTTCGGCGTCCTACGGGCCAGGCACTTCCCAGGACGGGTCGGGCGTGATCGGGCGCCCTCCCACAGCTGCGGTCACGGCCGCGACCGCGCGGCCGGACTGGTCGTCACCCGCTGATGGTGATACCCATCGACCGGGCGGTCCCAGCGATGATCTTCTCAGCGGCTTCCAGGGTGGTGGCGTTGAGGTCCGGCAGCTTGGTCTGGGCGATCTGACGGATCTGCTCGGCGGTCAGGTTGGCCACCTTCGTCCGGTGCGGCACGCCACTGCCCTTCTCCACCCCGGCGGCCTTGAGAATCAGCCGCGCCGCCGGCGGCGTCTTGGTGACGAAGGTGAACGAGCGGTCGTCGTACACGGTGATCTCGACCGGCACCACATTCCCGCGCTGGGACTCGGTGGCGGCGTTGTACTGCTTGCAGAACTCCATGATGTTCACGCCGTGCTGGCCGAGGGCCGGCCCCACCGGAGGCGCCGGCGTCGCCACACCGGCCTTGATCTGGAGCTTGATGATGGCGGCGATCTTCTTCTTCTTGGGAGGCATGGTGTCGTTTCTCTCCGAGTTGCTGCTGGCGGTGGGGCGGGCTCAGATCTTCGCGACCTGGTTGAACTGAAGTTCGACCGGCGTCTCGCGGCCGAAGATGGACACCAGCACCTTGAGCCGCTGTGCGTCGAGGTTGATCTCGCTGATGGTGGCCGGCAGGGTCGCGAACGGGCCGTCCATGACGGTCACCGACTCCCCGACCTCGAACTCCTGTACCCGGACCGTCTCGACCTTCTTCTCGCGCGGCGCAGGCGGCGCGAGGATCGAGAGGACCTCCTCCGTGCGCAACGGCGACGGCTTGTTGGTCAGCCCCACAAAGCCGGTCACGCCCGGGGTGTTGCGGACCGCCGACCACGACTGGTCGGTGAGGTCCATCCGCACATAGATGTAACCGGGGTACTTCTTCTGCTGCACCAGTTGCCGCTTGCCGTTCTTGATGACCGGGACCTCCTCGGTCGGCACCTCGATCTGGAAGATGTACTCCTCCATGTTGAGGCTGGAGATCCGGGTCTCAAGGTTCGTCTTGACCTTGTTCTCGTATCCGGCATACGAATGTATGACGTACCACTGTCCCGGAGCGTCCTCCAGGGCCCGCCGGATGTCCTCGGAGTCGTCCTCGGCCTCGGCGGCGGCGGGCTGGCCCGCGTCCGCCGGACCGGTCACGTCCGCCCGGTCCGTCGTGAGGTAGCCGGGGGATGTGTCGACACCCGTGGCGCCGTCACCGCTCTCGCCGGCCTGCGGCAGTGCGCCGGCCTCCGTGCTCGCCACCTCGTCGCGCGCCAGTGCCGCCAGCGGATCGAGACCGTCGAGGGCCTCCCCCTGTTCGGAGGAGACGTGCTCGGGAAACTGGGACACGCGGACGTTCCTTCTCTCTTGTGGCCGTGCTCTGTGAGCCGTGCGGGCCTCGGGGCGGCATGAATCCGTAGAATCCGGCCACATCAACCGAAAACGGCCAACACCGCCTTGGTGAGACCGAAGTCCAGCGAGGCGACGAAGGCCACCGTGATCGAGCAGAACACGAGCACGACGATCACATAGGTGATCAGCTCGTTCCGGCCCGGATAGACGACCTTCCGAAGCTCGGCGACAACCTCGCGGTAGAACCGCAGTGGCGTCGTGCGACGCCGGCCCGCGGGCCTGGTCGGCCGGCCGGCCCGCGGTGCCGCGTCACGTGTGTCGGTCGCCACTCACTCCACCTACCTGGTCGTCGGGTACCGCAGGGGCGACAGGACTCGAACCTGCAACCGCCGGTTTTGGAGACCGGTGCTCTACCAATTGAGCCACGCCCCTCTGCACTGCGACCGCCGTCGGAGCAGCGGCCACCGAACAAGATCGTATCTATCGGAAAAACCGATCTTGATGGTCATCGGCGGCACTGCATACCGGGAGGACAGCCCAAGCGCATCCACCATACTCCTACGCAGGCCCGCTTACCTGGCCGCCCGGCCCCGGCCCCGGCGGGGCCAGCGGGACGCCCACCCCGCGGCGGCCCGGCGACGCGGATTCGGCGTCCCGCATTCCCGCCCGGCCGGCACGCGGCCGGGCGCGGGACCGGCGCGGAACCAGTGCGGAACCAGTGCGGGACCGGCACGGAACCGAGGGCCCGCCGGAAGGCGGACGCCGAAGGTCTTCCTCCGGGCAGGGCGGATACCGACCGAAACCGCTGTCGGACCATCCGCGCACCGGCCCTTGTGGCGTCCCGTGGTGTCCGAACGGCCCCGGCAATGATCGGGCGGGCAACCCCTGACACATGGCAGCATGACAGTCATGACCCGGATCTCTCATCGCATCGGCAGCATCGCCCCCTCCGCGACGCTCGTCGTGGACGCGACCGCGAAGGCGCTTCGTGCAGCCGGCCGGGACGTGATCGGCTTCGGCGCCGGCGAACCGGACTTCCCCACCCCCGACCACGTCGTCGCGGCCGCCGAGAAGGCCTGTAGCGACCCGAAGATGCACCGGTACACACCCGCCGCCGGCCTGCCCGAGCTCCGGGAGGCGGTGGCGGACAAGACCCGCCGCGATTCCGGGCTCGACGTCCCCGCCGGCGCCGTGCTCATCACCAACGGTGGCAAGCAGGCGGTCTACCAGGCGTTCGCCACCCTGCTCGACCCCGGTGACGAGGTCCTGCTGCCCGCTCCCTACTGGACGACCTACCCGGAGTCGATCCGGCTCGCCGGCGGCGTCCCGGTGGACGTCGTCACCACCCCGGAGCAGGGCTACCGAGTGACGGTCGAGCAGCTGGAAGCCGCCCGCACCCCCCGGACGAAGGTGCTGCTGTTCTGTTCGCCGTCCAACCCCACCGGAGCCGTACACACCCCTGAGGAGGTCCGGGCGATCGGGCGCTGGGCGGCCGACGCCGGCCTGTGGGTGATCGCCGACGAGATCTACGAGCACCTGGTGTACGGCGACGCCCGGTTCGCGTCCCTGCCGGTCGAGGTGCCGGAGATCGCCGACCGCACCATCGTGGTCAACGGGGTGGCCAAGACCTACGCCATGACCGGCTGGCGGGTCGGCTGGCTGATCGGCCCGCCGGACGTGGTGCAGGCCGCCACCAACCTGCAGTCGCACGCCACGTCCAACGTCTCCAACGTCGCGCAGGCCGCGGCGCTGGCGGCCGTGACCGGGCCGCTGGACGCCGTCGTGGAGATGCGCAAGGCGTTCGACCGGCGACGGCTGACCATGCACCGGATGCTCTCCAGCGCGCCCGGGGTGGTCTGCCCGCTGCCCGACGGGGCGTTCTACTGCTACGCGTCGGTGGCCGGCGTCCTCGGCCGCACGCTGCGGGGGAAGACCCCGGCCACCTCGGCGGAACTGGCCTCGCTCATCCTCGAGGAAGCGGGGGTGGCGATCGTGCCGGGCGAGGCGTTCGGGACCCCGGGCTACACCCGGCTGTCCTACGCGCTCGGCGACGAGGACCTGGTCACGGGCGTCCAGCGGCTGTCCGACCTGCTGGCCGAGGCACGCTGACCAACACGCGGGCCACGCCGCCCGGCGGACACACCGTCACCACGACCAGCCCGCCACGCGCCTGCCCCGCCGCGCGCATGCCCCGCGGGCCGCGGGCAGGCGCGCGTGGCAGGCGCGTGGCGGGCCTTCGGAACCCGAGCGGGCCTCCGAAAGACGAGCCGAGCCGGCCTCAGGCGAGCTGGACGGTGGCCCGGGAGGCCAGCAGCACCTTGCTGCCGTCGAACCGCACGGTCAGGTTGACGACCACTTGGTTGTCCTCGAGCTTCTTCTCGACGACGCCGCTGGCCACGAGCGTGGCACCGGTGTCGTCGTCCGGTACCGGCACCGGGGAGGAGAAACGGACACTGTAGTCGACCACGCTGCCGGGGTCCCCCGCCCAGTCGGTGACGAGCCGGGCGGCCGTGGCCATGGTGTACATCCCATGAGCGATCACACCGGGCAGGCCGACATCGCGCGCCGCCCGCTCGTTCCAGTGGATCACGTTGAAGTCGCCGGAGGCCCCGCAGTAGCGGACAAGGTCCTCCCGGCGGATCCGGAACTCCCGCTCGGGAATCCGGGTACCGACCTCGACGTCGTCGTAGTCGATGATGGCAGGCATGTGAGCGCTCAGCACCCTTCCTGATCCCTGGAGGGCCGGCAGGCCGGCCCGCGTCCCTCTGGATGCCGTCAGGCCGCGGTGCCGCGCGAGGCCAGCGCCGTCCGGGCGGTCGCGACCAGCTCGCCGCCGGTCGTGACGAACTCGTACTCGCTGATCAGCAGCTCGTTGCGCCCGGCCTGGCGGATGTCGGCGATGGTGGCGGAGACGACGAGCTCGTCACCGGCGATGACTGGCCGGCGCAGCGAGTAGCGCTGCTCGACGTGCACCACCAGTGAGTAGTCGAGACCGAGCTGTGGGTCGCGCACCGGCACCACGGGCCGCCAGAGAGCCACCGCCGTCAGGAAGGTGGGCGGCGCTACAAGATCGACATAACCGGCCGCCTTGGCAGCCTCAAGATCGTGCGAGAGCGGACTGTTGTCCTGGATCGCGGCCGCGAACTGCCGGATGTGTTCGCGACCGACCAGGAAGGGAGCGTCCGCGACGAACCTGCGTCCGACAAAGTCCCGATTGAGCGGCACCACATGCTCCGATCTCGCCGTCCCCACGGCTGGAACCACCCTGGAACGCCCGGGAGCTACCACCCTCCCACGCGCCACCCAGCGAGGACAGACGGCTCCAGGAGTCGAAGCGGCGATCACCAACAGTGAAGAGATCAGTCCAACGGACTGAACACTAGCCCCGCGCGCCCTGGCTGCCGTACCGACAGGCCGTAGCGGCCCGACATCATCCCGGAAGGACCCGTGGAGCCCTGGAAGGCTCCTGGAAAGACGATGCCGCCCCGCGAGCCACGAGCCTGCCAGGGATGTCCGCGAACGCGGTCAGCGGGTCTCTCGGTGCTCGGTGTGGTGCCGGCAGTTCGGGCAGAACTTACGCAGTTCCAGACGGTCCGGATCGTTGCGGCGGTTCTTGCGCGTGATGTAGTTGCGGTGCTTGCACGCCTGACACGCCAGGGTGATCTTCGGACGGACGTCGGTGGCGGCCACGGTGCTGTGCCTCTTCCTGCAGGTGGGACAAGAACGAACCAGAGCTCGGACGTGCCGCACGACTGCGGCGCCGCCCATGGCGGGACGCGACCCGACCGGTAGCGGTGGCCGGATTTGAACCGGCGACACAGCGATTATGAGCCGCTTGCTCTGCCTGGCTGAGCTACACCGCCTGGGTGGACCCACTCCGGCAGCTGGCCCCCAGCCGACGGAGTGAAGGCCGGCAGCCGTTCACCTGGCTACCGACCGGTGCCACAGAGCCCCTTTACGGAATCGAACCGTAGACCTTCTCCTTACCATGGAGACGCTCTGCCGACTGAGCTAAAGGGGCGAGTACGCGCGCCTTACGTTACACGACGACGGGGCAGTGCGTGTCACGGGCCCGGTAGCAGTGACGCCGCCCGCGCCCGCCACGGCCGCCCGGCTCCCCCCGGCACGCGTGCGCGACAGCGCCCGGGAAGCCGCGGCCCAAGGCGAACAGATCTTCGCTGTCCGGCGCGATCCGCTCTGATGTAGACACCACTACATGTCACGAAAATGGGCCCGATCATAAAGATCGCAACTTTGAGTAGCGAAAAGATCGACTCGCGTACTGTTTATATCACTATAAGTAGATATTATTCTTCTTAGCGTAGTATCTGGTCGAGCGAGCCTGCCTCTGGCATCATCCGTCGGCCAGCCCACCCGGTCACGCCAAGGAGCTCCCGTGGGCATCGCACCCACATCCGCCTGCCAGGACGACCGCCTGCCAGGATGACGCCGGGCCAGGCCGGGCCGTCCGGCCTCACCGGTGGGGCGGCACACGCGGGGCCGTCGTAGCGGCCGTGGCGCACGGCATCCACGATCAGGCTGTTCGCGGCGCGCAGGCCGTTCGCGGCGGGTGGGCTGTTCGCGGCGAGTGGGCTATTCGTAACGCGACCGCCACGTTCGACGCGCCTGCCCCGGCGGCGGGCACCACGGCCGCCGTCCCCATGACGGCGGACACAGCCGCGGCCGCATCCGGTGCGGCCGTACCCATCGCGGACCGGTCCGCGCAGACAGTCCCGGCTCGGTGGCCGCAAGGTATCGACATCTCGTCATGGCAGCACCCCGCTGGCGCGCAGATCGGCCGGAACGCGGTCCACCCGGCCGGCGTCACCTTCGCCATCGTCGGGGCGACCGAGGGCATGACCTACACCAGCCCGTGCTTCGCCCTCGACCGCCTCCCTGCCCTCCAGACGGGCCTGGTCGTCGGCGCGTACCACTACGCCCGGCCCACCCAGCCGATCACGGCCGCGGTCGAACAGGCCGACCGGTTCCTCGCCGTCACCGGCCTCACCCGGTCCAACGGTCATCTGGCCCCCATCCTCGATCTCGAGGCCGACGGAAGCCTGTCGGCCGACCAGCTCACCGCCTGGGCCCGCGCCTTCCTGGAGGAGGTCGAGACGAGAACCGGGCGCGCGCCCATCCTGTACACCTACCGGTCGTTCTGGAGCGACACGATGAAGAACACCACGTCATTCTCCCGCTACCCACAGTGGTTCGCCATTTACAACGGAAGCTCGGCCCCGGGCTCCCTGCCCGGCGGCTGGCAGAAGTGGGCGATGTGGCGGTTCACCTCCTCCGGGAGCGTTCCCGGCATCACCGGGAACGTCGGCATGAACGTCGTCCGCTGTGGCATCGACGCGCTGGCGGCGAACGCCGGCGGACGGGCCGGCGAGGCCGACCGGCGGTACGGCTCGGACTCCCGGGTGCGCTCGGTGCTGAGGGCCGCCGCCCGCGGCGAGGAGCCCGCCGGTGGTGGGCCGGTGGCGACAGTTCGGCCAGGGGCCGCTCTTCTGGCCGGTGGCGACCGGCGTCCACGAAGGGCCGTGCCCGGCCGGACAGCCACCGGCCGTGCGGGCCAGAGCGCGCCGGATGGATCTTCGATCAGCCGAACGTGACCCTGCGCGACGGGTCTCCAGGCCGGAATGCCGGGCAACCGGGCATGTCCAGGGCGTGCGCAGGCATGCGCGAGGCGCCCGGAGGGCACACGGAGGGTATGGCCATGTGGGCCAGCCGGCCGCCGGTGACCCAGTCGTGCCCCTTGCGCGCCGCCGGAGACCTGGCGGCCCCGGGGCCGCCAACCGACCCGAAAGCGACACCGAAGGTGACGCGACCGCGGCCCCTCCGCGGCCGCCAGCGGCCACCGGGCCCCGGGTCGCCAGGCGTCCCGCCACGCTCCAGGGAGGATTTCATGCAACCGGCACGGTCAGCGGCACGCACCAACGGATGGCTGGTATTCGCCGCGGTCATCCTCTTCATCACAGGCTTTCACAATATCATTTATGGAGTTGCCGCTCTCGACAGATACTCCTATCTCGTCACCGGCAACGGTGTGATCATCTACCAGGATCTGGACTTCTGGGGCTGGCTGCTGATAGCCATGGGCATCGTCGAGGTCGCCGTCGCGGCGGGTCTGTTCATGGGCCGGCAGTGGGCCCGCTGGGCGGCGATCGCGATCTGCACGGTCAACGTGATCGCGCACCTTGCCTTCCTCGCGGTCTTCCCGGTGTGGGCAGTCATCCTCATCGCGCTCGACGTACTCGTGATCTATGCGGTGACCAGGCCTGACACACCGCCTCGCGGGTCCTACGAGCCCTACCCCGAAACCGACCGGATCGAGGCCCGCACCGGCGGCCGGGAGTACACCGAACCATCCCGGTCCACCGTGCAAGGCACGTCCAGCACGCCGTCCGGCACGCGAGGCAGCCGGTCCGGCCCTGAGGCGCCCACTCGCTGAGCGCCCGGGAGCGAACAGCGGGAACCCGCTCGACGACGCCGGCGTTCCGGCCCTTCCACGGGCCGTGGAACGTCGGCGTCGGCCGTGTGCGCCCGGCTCCGGAAAGGCCGTCCGTCCCCCCGGGCCTTCGGGTCCGGCCCGTGGCGACGGCAGCCCGGAGCAACAACGATCAAGTAACAGCGATCAGGACGATCAGGAGTGCTGGCAGCCGCAACCGCGGCAGCCGGGAACGGCGGCGGTCAGAAACGAGGGTGGGACAATATCCGCGCCACGAACGCCGGCAGGTGGGCGGCGGCGAACGCGTCGGCGTCCCACGTCTGGTCCAGGGCGGCCGCGACGTCACGCCAGACGTAGGCCGATGCCGGCCGGCCGTCGACGAGTACGAGGCGCCGCGTCTCGTACTCGTCGCCTTCGAACGCGTCGAGAACGGCCCGCTCCGGCGGGCTGAGGCCGGACAGCGCGCGTCCGGCCACCACCGCGGCCGCCCCGGCGGCCGGCACCAGGCCCGGGTAGGCCCGACCGGGCAGCGCCGCCGCCCGCCACCCGGCGGC
>NZ_CAKKTL010000025.1:6866-35234 GCF_920664355.1 Protofrankia sp. CiP1_Cm_nod2 | reverse complement strand
GGCCGGCCCCGGCCCGGCCGGGGCGGACGTCGGGCGGGCGCTGCCCGGCGGCGGGGTGGACGTCCGGCTGGACCGGCTTGCCACGACGCTGTCGCCGTTGTGGGTGGCGGCGGCGCTGGCGGCCGCGATACTCGCCGTGGCGACGGCGACGCGCCTGCTTACGCGCCACCCCCGTCGTGTCGGGGCCGAGCTGTGGGACTGCGGCGGCGGCGCGCCGAGCGCCCGCATGCAGTACACGGCCACCTCGTTCGCCGAACCGTTACAGCGTGTGTTCGACGACGTGCTCGCGCCCGAGCAGGACGTCGACGTCACCCCGACCCGTGAATCGGCCTACCTGGTCGAACGGGTCCGCTTCCAGCGGAGGATCCCGGACCGGATCGAGTACCGCCTGTACCGGCCGGTGCTGGCGGCGCTGGCCGGGGCGGGTGTGTCCGCACGGAAGCTGGCCAACGGCAGTGTGCACCGCTACCTCGGCTACGGGTTCTGCGGGCTGGTCGCCGTCCTGCTGGTGCTGGCGGTGACCCGGTGAGCGCGGTCGGGACGGTGGCGGTACTCGCCCAGATCGTCGTCGTGGTTGCCGGGGCGCCGCTGCTGACCGGGCTGATGCGGCAGGTGCGGGCCCGGATGGAGGGACGCGCCGGCGCCGGCGTCGGACAGCCATGGCGGGACCTGCGCAAACTGCTGCGCAAGCAGCCCATCACCCCGGTGGGCACCGGCCCGGCCTTCCGGCTGGCGCCGCTGCTGCTGGTCGCCACCACCCTCGTGGTCGCCGCGCTGGTGCCGCTGGCGTCCACCGCCACCCCGGTGCGTGACAGCGCGGACCTGCTCGTCGTGGTGACGCTGCTGGCGCTGGGCACGGTGATCCTGGCGCTGGCCGGCCTGGACACCGGGACCGCCTTCGGGGGCATGGGCGCGTCCCGTGAGATGACCGTGGTCGCGCTGGTGGAGCCGACCATCCTGCTGTCGGTGGTCGCGCTGTCGATCCCGGCCGGGTCGACCAACCTGCCCACCATCGTCGCGCACGGCGTCCACGACCCGGCCCGGCTGGCCTCCCCCGCCAGCCTGCTGGCCGGTGTCGCCCTGGCCGTGGTCACCCTCGCCGAGACCGGCCGGCTGCCGGTGGACAACCCGTCCACGCACCTGGAACTGACGATGATCCACGAGGCGATGATCCTGGAGTACGCCGGCCCGGATCTCGCCCTGATCGAGCTCGGCGCCCAGATGCGGCTGACGGTGCTGCTGGGCCTGCTCACCAGCCTGTTCGTCCCCTGGGGGATCGCCACCGGCACTGCGGCGGCGGCCCTGCCGCTGGCGCTGGCGCTCTTCGCCGGGAAGGTCGCCCTGCTCGGCGCCGGGCTGGCCGCGGCCGAGGTGTTCTGGGCGAAGATGCGCCTGTTCAAGGTGCCCGAGCTGCTCACCGGCTCCTTCCTGCTCGCGCTGCTCGCCGTCGGCGCCTCGTTCTTCCTACCCGGAAACTGAGCCCGCCCATGATCCTGTCTCGCCGCCCCGCACCTCGCCGCCCCGCACAGGGTGGGCCACGATGAGCACCGGTACGTACACCCAGCTGCTCGACCTGGCCTGCGGGGTGTTCCTGCTTGCCGCCGTGCTGGTGCTGTGGCGCCGCGAACTGACCGCGTTCGTGCGCCTGTTCGCCGTCCAGGGGGTGGCGCTGGCCGCCATCGCCGCCCTGTCCGGCATCCACGAGCACCGGTTCGAGTTGCTGGCCGTGGCCGTCGGCATCCTGGTGCTGCGCGCCGGGGTGCTGCCGTACCTGATGCGGCGGGTGCTGGCCACCAGCGGGGAGACCCGGGAGACCGAGCCGCTGGTCAACGTGGCGGCCTCGCTGCTGACCGCCGCGGCGCTGACCCTGCTCGCCTACGCCGCGGCCCGCCCGCTGGTGGAGCTGGCGCCCAGCCCGGCGACCCGGGCGCTGCCGGTCGGCCTGGCCGTGGTCCTCATCGGCTTCTTCACCCTGGTCACCCGGCGCCGCGCACTCGCCCAGGCGGTCGGGTTCCTGCTGCTGGACAACGGCATCACCGCCGTGGCCTTCCTGGCCACCTCCGGCGTGCCGCCCATCGTCGAACTCGGGGTCTCCTTCGACGTGCTGCTCGCCGTCCTGGTCCTGCAGATCCTCACGACCCGGATACACGCCACCTTCGGCGGGACCGACATCGACGACCTGCGGGAGCTGCACGACTGATGACCTTCGCCGCCGCAACATCCGCCGCCGCAACGTCCGCCGCCTTGGCACCCGCCGCCGCAACGTCCGCGTCCGCCGCCTCGGCCTTCGCCGCCGCGGCACCCGCCGGCACGACGTCCGTCGCCGCCACGCTGCTGCTGACCGCCCCGGTCGCGGCCGCGCTGGCCACCGCGGCCGGCTACGCCGTGCTCGGCTGGCGGCCGGCCACCGCCTGGGCGGGTCTTGTCTCCCCCGCCACGATCCTGGGCTGCGCGGTCGTGCTGGCCGTCCGCGTCCCCGGGCACGGGCCGGTCACCGGCTACGGCGGGCTGGCCCGCGCCGACGCCCTGTCCGCGTGGATCCTGCTGGTCATCGGCGCGGTCGCGGTCCTCGCCTGCGCGGCCAGCCCCGCCTACCTGGCGGCGGAGAACGCCGCCGGGCACACCGACGCCCGCGGCGCGCGCCGCTACGGCATCCTGGTGCACGCCTTCCTGGCCGCGATGGCCGTCGCCGTCCTGGTGGCCAACCTCGGCGTGCTGTGGGTGGCGATCGAGGCCACCACCATCGTCACCGCCTTCCTCGTCGGCCACCGGCGGACCCGCGCCTCGGTCGAGGCCGCCTGGAAGTACGTCGTCATCTGCTCCGCCGGGATCGCCCTGGCCTTCCTGGGCACCATCCTGATCTACTACGCTGCCCGGCAGGCCGGCATCTCGGAAGCCTCCGCCCTGGACTGGCCGGTGCTCGTCGCCCGGGCGCACGAGCTGGATCCGGACGTCACCCGGATGGGTATCGCCCTGGTCATCCTGGGGTTCGGCGCCAAGGCCGGGCTGGTGCCGCTGCACGCCTGGCTGCCCGACGCGCACAGCCAGGCCCCGGCGCCGGTGTCGGCGCTGATGTCCGGGGTGCTGCTGGCGGTGTCCTTCACCGCGATCCTGCGCTACAAGGTGATCGCGGACGTGGCACTGGGCCCCGGGTTCGCCCGCACCCTGCTCGCCGGCGCCGCCGTGCTCACCCTCGCGCTGGCCGCCGCCCTGCTGCTCGGCCAACGTGACTACAAGCGCATGCTCGCCTACTCCAGCATGGAACACATGAGCCTGATCGCGCTCGGCGCCGCCACCGGCACCCGGCTGGCGATCTCCGCGGTGCTGCTGCACATCGCCGGCCACGGGCTGGCCAAGAGCGTCGCGTTCTGCTCCAGCGGGCACATCCTGCACCTGCGGCACACCACCCGCATCGGCCGGGTCCGCGGGCTGCTGAGCCAGGCGCCGGTCCTCGCCGCCGCGTTCGGCCTGGCCGTGCTGGCGCTGCTCGGCTTCCCGCCGTTCAGCCTGTTCGCCTCCGAACTGGCCATCGCCCGCGCCGGTTTCACCGGGCCCGCGGGGCTGGGCTGGGCGACCGCCGCCGCGTTGGTGCTGGTGCTGGCCGCGTTCGCGGCGATGACCGCCCGCACCGCCCACATGCTGCTGGGCCCCGCCCCCGGCCAGAACGGCGGCGCCGCCGCCACGCTGGTCCAGAAAGACACGCCGGTCCAGAAGGACGGTGCTGCCGTCGCCGTGCCGGTACATGACGGCGGCACCACGACCGCCATGCCGGACCAGGATGCCGCCACCGCCATGCCGGCCCGGCACGGCGGTGGCATCGCCGCCGCGCCCGTTCAGGACGGCGGCACCGCTGTCACCGTGCCGGTGCGGTTCGGTGCCGCGGTGTGGGTGCCGCTGGCCGTCGGGCTGGCGGCCTGCGCCGCCCTGGGCGTCAGCGACGTCCCCCTGAGCAGCCTGCTGTCCACCGCCGCCGCGATCACCGGAGGGCCCTGACACCCATGCGTCCCGACCCGACCTCCCGCCCCGGCTCCGGTCCCGACCGGCCGCGCACCGGTCACAGCGGCCATACCTCCTGTGACGGCCACACCACTCGGACCATGATCGACACTGGGATCGCCGAACTGCCCCGGCGGGTCCGCGAGATGCTGGCCGACGGCCACCGCCTCGCCCTGGCCGCGGCCCACCACGACGGCGCCGACGCCCCGGGCGGCCCGGCCATCCGGGTGGTGTACCTGTTCGTCAAGGGCCCGCCCGACTCCCGCGTCGAACTGCACGTCCGCCTCGACCCGGACACCCCGGCGCTGCCGAGCCTCGCCCACCTGTCCTTCCCCGCCGGCCGGTTCGAGCGCGAGATGCGTGACCTGCACGGCATCGTCCCGCTGAACCATCCGCTGCCCCGCCGGCTGGTGCGCCACCCGCACTGGCCCCGCGGCTGGTATCCGATGCGGCCCGACGCCGGCCCGCCGCCGCCGTTCGCCGAGCCCGAGGGCCCCTTCCCGTTCCTGACCGTCGAGGGCGACGGCGTCTACGAGATCCCGGTCGGGCCCGTGCACGCCGGACTGATCGAGCCCGGCCACTTCCGCTTCTCCGTCGTCGGCGAGACCATCCTCAAGCTCAAGGCCCGGCTGTGGTTCGTCCACAAGGGCATCGAGAAGCTCTTCGAGCGGCGGGACGTGGCGCGGGGGCTGCCGCTGGCCGAACGGATCAGCGGGGACACCGCCGTCGGCCACGCGCTGGCCTACTGCCTCGCCGTCGAGGAGGCCACCGCCACCGCCGTCCCCGAGCCGGCCCGGCGCGCCCGGGCGCTCCTGCTCGAGCTCGAACGGCTGCACAACCACGTCGCCGACCTCGGCGCGCTGTGCAACGACGTCGGTCACGGCATCCTCAACGCCCAGGCCCAGCGCGTCCGCGAACAGCTGCTGCGCCTCAACCAGGAGGTCACCGGGCACCGGCTGCTGCGCGGGGGTGTCGTCCCCGGCGGCGCCGCCGTCCGCGCCCTGCCGGATCCGGCCCGCATGCGCGCGATCGGCGACGACATCCGCGACATCGTCGCCCTCGCCCTCGGCCACAGCACCGTACGTGACCGTTTCGCCGGCGCCGCCCGCCTCGACGGCCGCGCCGCCCGCGACCTGGGCTGCCTGGGCTACGTCGCCCGGGCCAGCGGCGTACGGGTGGACGCCCGGCAGGCCCATCCGTTCCTCGACTACGGCGATGCCCTCACCGTCCCCGTGCACACCAGCGGGGACGTGCTGGCCCGCTTCCTCATCCGGGCGGAGGAGATCGACGTCTCCCTGGCCCTCGTCGAGACGCTCGCCGCCGGCCTGACCTCCGGCGTCACGCGCGCCGAGCTCGCTCCCGGGCCCGCGTCCAGGTCCGCCCACGGTCTCGGACCCGGGCCGGCGTCCGCTCCCGGGCCCGCGTCCGGGGCCGGCCGGGACGACCTCCCCGGCCGGCCTGGTCCGCTCCTGAAGCCCGGTTCGGACGCGGATCCAGGCTCGGGCCTGGGCCCCACCGGCCGGCTCCCCGGCCCCGGTGCGGGTGTGGGCCCGGGCGGTCCGGACGTGGGCCCGGGCGTAGGTGCCGGTTCGGGGACGGGCATCGCCTCGGGCGTGGGCATCGTCGAGGGCTGGCGCGGCACCATCACCACCCGTGTCGAGCTCGCACCCGACCGTACCCTGGCCCGGGTGAAGGTCGTCGACCCGTCCTTCTTCAACTGGCCCGCCCTGCCCATCGCCCTGGCGGACACCATCGTCCCCGACTTCCCCCTGACCAATAAAAGCTTCAACCTCTCCTACGCCGGCAACGACCTGTGACCGTGGGCCGCCGTCCGAAGGCCGCTCAAGCGGTCGCGCAACGGACAGCGGCCTTCAAGCGTTTCCGCAGGCCACGAACCCCATCCGGAAAAACACCGACCAAGATCCACCGTATCCCGAAACGGGATACGGAAACAAAAGCGATCATGTTAACGAGTGTGTAAGTGGCTGCTCCAGCAGCCACTTACACACTCGTTCCGGGTGAGGCGCAGATTTCCGCAGGATTGAACGCTAAGAATTGATCTTGTCTGTCTCGGTGCCCGGGTCAGAAGTCGCCGGGAGGAGTTCGACGGCGCGGCGGCGGTGGGGCGATCTTGACGCGGGGTGATGTCGGTTCGTGGGCCTGTCCTCGCCCCTGGGCCGGCCGGGGTTGCCCGGCTCTCGCCGACATGCCGTAACCGGGTGACCGCAGACAGGAAAAATATCACCATTGGTGTCGTGGCTGACAACAACCGAGATATGTGGTCCGCAGGCCGCCTGCGTGGCCTCGCCGTCCTGATCCTGGCAGTGTCAGTGGTCATCGGCGTCGTGGTGGGGCTTACGAAAGGCGCCCAGGCGGGCGCGAGGTGCGCCACCGTTGTAGGAATAGGCGCAATCGTCTTGTTCGCTGTCGCTGATCATCGACGGGGATGAGACGACGCACCATAGTCATGATCATGCGTCCGGATCGGCGGTGGGATCCCTGTACTCCTGTGGTATGGGGGTCTCCGGCCCTTCGCTCTTGAGATCATCGTCGGTGGGTGGCCGCGGTGTCGCTGGTCGTTGAAGGCGTCCAGGGAGCAGCCGGTTGATCATGGCGGGTTGGCTGTCTGGCCGTCGGACCGGCTGCTTCGGATATGCGACGGTCGTTGCCTTGGGTGTGCGCTGTGCACTATCGGGGTCCTCGTTGCCGCCCAGGCTGGTGGATGGATGAGCCGTTCGGGTTGGGGGTTGCTGTACGGCTGGTGGGACGTGCGGAGGGGGCATCTGGGTTCGCAGGTAGAGGACGGCCGCGATGAGAACGGCTGCGCTGATGAGCTGACGCAGGTTGAGGGATTGACCGAGCCAGAGCCATGCGAGGACGACACCGAAGACGGGTTCGAGAGCGGTGGCGGCGGAGGCCGCCTGCGAACCCGCCCGGGCGACACCCCACGAGAACAGGACGAAAGGTACGAGGGTGCCGAGAATGCCGACGAGCAGGACGTTGGGGAGATGGCGGGTGTCGGTGAGGATGCGTGGCCAGCCCTGCGGGGCCTGGATGATCACCCAGGCGAGTGCGGAGACGGCGAAGGCTCGGGCCATGGAGGCAGCCGCGCCGTAGGCACGGCTGGAGCTTTCGCCGAGGACAGAGAACGACGCGACGGCGACCGCGGTCAGCAGGCCGTAGGCGAGACCGGTCAGACTGATCCGGCCGGTTCCGGCGGCCGGAAGGTCGGCGACGAACGCTACCCCGAGGATCATGATGGCCAGCGCGATGGGCACCGTCGCCGATGGCCGCTTGTGCTGGGCCAGCAGCGTCCACAGAACGACGAGGGCGGGAGCGATGTTCTGCAGCACGATCGCCACGGCGACAGGTAGGCGCGCGATGGCCAGGAACAGGGCGGCGTTGGCGGTGCCGACGGCCAGTCCGAACACGAGGGTGTGTCTAAACCGCGGGGGGTTCTCGCTGGTGGGGGTCCGATCGCCGGCGCGGGCGTGCCAGAGGTAGCTGAACAGGCCAAGTCCCACGGCGGTGATGTAGGTGCGTGCTTCCACCAGCTCGAGGGGCGCGACTCCGGCGCGGAACAGTTTGCCGGCGACGGTGGCGCCGAACGCCCACAGAACGGTCGCCGCGGTGACAGCGAGAAACCCGACCTGGCGCTGGGAGCGGCCGGCCCGCGGCGACGACGCGCCGCGGGCCGGCCGCCAGGTCAGGCGTGCCAGCGCAGGAGAACACTTCCCCATGTCATGCCTCCTCCGAAACCGAGCAGCAGGACGGTGGAACCGTCATCGAGGCGGCCGGCGCGGACGGCATCGTCAAGGGTGACGGCGACGGATGCGGCGCCGGTGTTGCCGTAGCGATCGACGGTGTAGTGCACCCGGTCCTCGTCGAAGTCGAGACTGGCGAGGCAGTCACGGACCAGGACACCGTTGGCCTGGTGGGGTACGACGAGATCGAGGTCGGCGACGGTGGTGTCGGTGGCAGCGAGTATCGCCAGGACGGCCGCCGGGACCACCTGCCAGACGAACTGCCGCACCTCGCGACCGTTCATGTGGAACAGGTGCTTGCGTGACGCCAAAGCTTCGGGTGAGACAGGCTGGCGGCTGCCACCCGCCGGGACGGTGACGAGATCGGCGAGCCGTCCGTCGGCGTTCAGATCGCTGGCGAGGACGCCATAGCCGCTGGGTACCGGGCCGAGGACCACCGCGCCAGCACCGTCACCGAACAGTACGCTGGTGGACCTGTCTTGATCGTTCAGGATGCGGGAGTAGGTGTCCGCGCCGATGACCAGCGCTCGGTGCATGCCGGGAGTACCGCGCATCATCGCGGCCACGGCCGCGGTGGCGTAGACGAAACCGGTGCAGACGGCGTTCATGTCAAAGGCTGCGGCGTGCGACGCTCCGAGATTGGCCTGCACGATGCAGGCGGTCGCGGGCTGTGGCTGATCGGGCGAGGAGGTGGCGACGACCACCAGGTCGAGGTCGGCCGCGTCGACACCGGCGGCTTCCAGGGCCCGCTGGCCGGCCGCGGTGGCCAGGTCCGATGTGGCCTCGGTGGGCGCGGCGATACGGCGTTCGGCGATACCGGTCTTGCGGATGATCCAGTTGTTGTCGACGCCGTAGCGGCGTGCGATCTCGTCGTTGTCGCGTGCCGCCTCGGGCAGGTAGGAGCCGGTGCCAAGCACACCGATGCTGCGGTCACCGGGCGCGGTGGTCATCGTGGTCATCGTTGCCCTCCGGATCGGGGGTCGGTGGGAACCGGATGGTCAGCGGCGATCGCCACGGCCTGGCGAGAGTGCGTGGCCCGTTTGCTTTCGAGTCGGCGCAGAAAGCGCGAGCGGTCGACGACGGCGCGCTGGTGGATGCCGCTCAAGATGCGGTCGTTCGAGTCGTCGGCGTGCACGGTGAACTCGAGGGTTCCGCCTTCCACCTTCGTCAGCGTGGCGTTGATGACGATGGTGTCGCCGAGCAGGGTGGGGGCGAGGTGGGTGCTGGAGTGGCTCAGCCCCAGGGTCATCTGGCTGCCGTCGACCGCGGTCGCGGTCGCGTCCATGCACGCGAGTTCGGCGAGCCAGAGCAGGACCGGGGTGGCGAGCACGGGGAGTTCGTTGGCCCAACGATCGGCGCAGTCGATCTCGGCGACCGTATGGATCAGCTGTGCGGTCATGCCAGGCTGAGGTCCGAGGTGAGCCACGGCGAGACCTCCTTCGCGTCGTGCAGGCGCAGGAGCTGGTTGAAGATGTTCTTGCGCTGCATCTCGCTGGTACCGCCCGCGATGCGGGTTCCGAGTGCGTCGGCGGCGGCACGGGTGATCGGACCGAGCATGTAGCCGCGATGCCCGAAGATCGCCATGGCGTGCTGTGTCGCCTGGCACAGCCCCTCGCAGGCGAGCATCTTCGCGACCGAGCAGGTGGCGGACGCGGCGGGATGGCCGGACAGGAGCTGGTCGAGGGCGGTGTAGGAGACGGCGCGGACGGTGTCGCTGGTGATCCGCAAGTCGGTCAGCCGGCCCTGGATATACTGGTGGTCGGCGATCGGTGCCTTGAACGCGTCGCGGTTGCGGGCGTACAGCAGCGTTTCGGCCAAGATCGGCTCGATGAAGGCGGCGGCAATGATGCCGTACAGCAGACGATCCATCGCGATTACCCGGTAGATGGTCTGCAGGCCGTCGCCGGGAGTTCCCATCACACCATTGGTGTCGATGAAGACCTCGTGGAAGTCCAACGGTCCGGTCGGACTCGTCGGGTTGCCGAACATCACCTCCGGTTCACCGGCGTTCAGGCCGGGCTGGCCTCGTTCGACGATGAAGACGGTGATGTCGCTGGCGCCTAGTTCGGGAATACGGGCCAGGACAAGCGCGATATCGGCAACGGGGGCGTTGGTGATGTGTCGCTTCGCGCCGGTGAGAAAGTAGCCGCCGTCGACGGCGGTGGCCTTGGTCGCGACCCGGGCAACATCCGAGCCACCGGTGTCCTCGGTCATCGCGGTCGCCCCGACCGCGCCGGACATCAACCGCTCCAGCCAACGTTCCCGTTGGGCCTCGCTGCCAAAGTCGACCAGGCCGCGAATGATGCCGCTGTGCGCGACGATCGACAGCAGGAATCCCAGGTCGGTGCTGGTGGAGCTGAGCCCCTCCAGCGCTGCGGCGAACTCCCACCAGCTACGGCCGGCACCTCCGAACTCGACGGGGACGGGTAGCCGCCAGAATCCGGTGTCGGCCAGCGCCTGCCATGATTCCTGGTCGAAACGCGCGGACCGATAGCATGCGTCCGCCCGGGCCGCGACCTCCCTTCGGCCGAACTCGGCGAAACCGTCACGGAGTTCCTGCTGTTCGTCGTTCCACTGCAGGTCCATCGTCTTCCTCCATTGCGGGGTGGGATGGGATGGGGCGGGGACCTACTGCTCGAGGAGCGTGAGTGACTCGTCCAAGAGGCCCAACAGCTCGTCAAGCTGCCCGTCCTCGATGACTAGTGGCGGTGCGATGATCACGGCGTCGGGGGATTCGTCGGTGCCTGCTGGATAGAGCAGCAGGCCGCAGTCGAATGCGAGGTCGGTGAGGCGCTGCGCGGCATGGGGTCCGACATCGACGCCGGCGAGTTCCATGCCGAGCAGGAGGCCCTGCCCGCGCACGTCGCTGATGGCGGGGTGGCGCTGCGCGAGGCTCAGCAGCCCCTCGCGCAGAATGCTGCCGGCCTCCCGGGCACGCAGCAGAAGATCATGGTCTTCGAGGTAGTCGAGCACCGCAAGACAGGCGGCGGCGCCCAGGGGATTGCCACTGTAGGTGTGGCCGAACACCCGGTCCGTACCTGTGGCGCGTACCGTCCGGTCGAGCCCGACACGGGTGATCATCGCTGCCATCGGTGCGTAACCGGCACTCATGCCCTTGCCGACGGTGACGATGTCGGGGACGACACCGTCGACCGCGGAGGCGAACCAGACGCCGGTCCGACCAAGGCCCGTCATGACCTCGTCGGCGATAAGAAGCACCCCGTGGCGGTCGCAGATCGTGCGCAGCTCGAGCAGGTAGCCGGGCGGAGACGGAATTGCGCCGCCGGCGGCGCCCACCACAGGCTCCACGATCACCGCGGCCACCTGGTCGGCGCCGACCTCACGGATCATGCGATCCCAGTCGGCTGCCCACTCGCGGCCCTGCCCGGGGGGACACGCATACGGTGAGACCACTCGCGGCACGTCGATCAGGAGTGATTCGAGGCCCTCACGGCGGTGCGGATGCCCGGACAGCGACAGCGCACCCATCGTCATACCGTGATAGCTCGTCCGGCGAGCCAGAATCCTCGTCTTGCCCGGTTGCCCCACGGCCCGCCAGTACTGGACGGCGAGCCGGATAGCCGCCTCGTTCGCTTCGGAACCGCTGTTGACCAGCGTGACCGCATCGAGATCACCCGGGGTGAGAGAGGCCAGCCGCCGCTGCAGTCGAACAGCCGGGGCGTTGTCGAACTGTGTGCGGTACACGAACGCGATCTGCTCGGCCTGCGCGGCGATAGCCGCATTGACCTCGGTGACGCCGTGGCCGATGTTCGCCACGACGGCGCCCGAACAACCGTCGAGGTAGCGCCGGCCCTCCTCGTCGTACAGGTAGATGCCTCGGCCGGAGGCGATCTGGGGCCGTACCCGATTGGCTGCGTGGACAGGCTCGGCAGCCAGGATGCTCATGCGCCCTGCTCCCCTCGAAGCGAGGGCGTGACCGAACGCGTCGGGTCCACCCGGCTAGTCACCGACATCACCGTGCCGCAGTAGCGGCACTCCCGGTCGCCCAGGTCGGCCGTGGGCTCCATATGACCGCAGCCGACCTGCTCGCAGAAGGCGACGAGTCCTCCCGCCGCGGGATGCGATCCCTCGGAGGAACAGGCGAACCTCATGCCAGTCGAGGCACCGCCGTAGCCGTGATCGCCGATACCCGCGTGTATCTGCGCGGGGCCGTACTCGGAGCATCCGCGGAACACGACGGGCTCTTCGCCTCCCGCTTGGCCGCTCACCATGACCGGCGAACCAGCGCGATCTTCGCTCATGTCCGGTTCCCTCTCCCCAGCAAGGATGATGTAACCTGTGAAGAGGTTAGCCGGTGTCATGCGTAGTAGCCAACCCTAAGCGGAGCGAATCTGAATGAGACATAAAACACATATTTGACTTCTTTTTGTTACACCATTGGAAGATCTAGGGTAAAAATTTTACTTATACGACATAAATGATTACATGGAGTGGTTATCGCTCCGAGCTTCGCGCGTCCCACTGGACGGGTCCAACCGCCCCTGGCGAGGCGCGGACGTTCCCCGACGGCGCACCACCTGGCAGTCGATCGGAAGACTGCGCGATGCCCCCGCGTGGCACTTGTCGCGCACGCGGTCCGCGCCATCGAACATGATCTTTAGCTACCCCATCAATCGATCTTGGCAACGGAGGATGTCGATGACAGGCAAGCGCCATGACGCGCCGGGCGAGTTGGAGCTGGTCCGAGATTTCATCAACACCTACGATCTCGAGACGGGCGTTGACCGCCTGCTCACCGCCGCCGGGCTGCGTGACTGGATACAGTCGACCCCGTTCGTCCGCGGGGACGAGGCCCCGCCGGACGACGACGACCGCCGCCGTGCCGTCGACCTACGAGAAGCGCTACGCAGGCTGGCTGCCGTGAACGGGGGCGGGGGCGACCTCGACCAGGATGTGCCCGAGATCCTGCAACGAACCGTCCAGCGCAGCAGTGTCGTGTTGCGTTTCGGTCGGGACGGCGCGCCGCAGCTTCTGTCGGAGGCGAGTGGCATCGATCGGGTGCTGGGCCAGATCCTGGCGCTCAGCGTCGCCGCCCACGCCGACGAAACTTGGGCCCGGCTGAAGATCTGTCCCAACCCCCAGTGTCAATGGGCGTTCTACGACCACTCCCGTAACCGCTCCGGTTCCTGGTGCCAGATGGCGGAGTGCGGCAATCGGGCCAAAGTCCGCGCCTACCGCCAGCGCCGACAGGAGATCGCGGGGTGACGTCGATGAAGACGCGGCTTATCCCGGCTCCTCCTCGACGGGGTCACGCAGGGGACGTAGGTCTCCGGCCAACCCTGGCCGGACGAACGGGTACGACCCGTGGAAGTTGATGTGTTCGAAGACCAGGGGGCTGAGCCGGGACCGGATCTCGGCGGACAGCTCCATCCCGTCGGCGTGGAGGGCTTTGACGGCGGCGTCGATGTACCAGGTGTTCCACAGGACCACGCAGTTCAGGGCGAGTCCGAGTGCGCCGACCTGGTCTTCCATGCCGGTCTGGTAGCGCTGGCGAAGCTCGCCGCGGTTCCCGAAGAAGATCCGCCGGGCGAGGTTGTGCCGGGCCTCGGTGATGTTCTGCTGGGCGCCGATCATCCGCCGGTAGGACTCGTCGTGCAGGGTTTGCAGGACGTGGAGGGTCTTGAACAGCCGGCCGTAGGCGACGAAGGCGTGGCCGAGCCCAGTCGGGTTGCCGTCCCGGGTGAGCATCCGGATCACGTCGTGGGCGCGGACCTCTCCGGTGATCAGGGAGCCGGTGACGCGGAGCATGTCCTGCCAGTGCTCGACGATCTGGGCGAGGTTCACGACGTGCCCGGAGACGCTGTTCAGTGGCCCGTAGTCGGCGTCGGGGCGGGTGCGCCACAGTCGGGTGTCGCCGATGTCGCCGATGTCGGCGATCCGCGGGGAGAACTGGTAGCCGCAGATCGCGAACAGACCGAAGACAAGATCCGAATACGATCCGGTGTCCGTCGTGATGATCTCGGGGGGTTCGTCGACGTCGAGGTTGTGCAGGGCGTCGAGGATGTGCAGGCTGTCGCGTGGGGTGCCGGGCACGATCAGACCACCCAGGCCCATCACCTTGTCCGAGACGACGTTGAGCCACGTCGCGCCGGCGCGGCGTTTCGAGCCCGCGAAGTACTTCGCGCTGGGCCGGGCTGCGATCGAGCGGACCGGGACGACGAAGCGCATCCCGTCGGCGCCGGCGACCAGACCGCCGCCCCAGTCGGCGGTGATGTCGACCTGGTCCTGGGCGCCGACGAGGCGGGCGGAGCCGACGGCCATGCACTCGGCGCGGAAGTACGCCTGGTCGGTACCGAGCAGCCGGCCGCGGGTCAGCGCCCGCACCGCCGGGTTCGTCACCGGGACCAGGCCGATGTTCGTCGACTCGGCGACCAGGACACCGGCGAGGCTGAGATCGAAGTCGGCGGGGCGGGCATCGGACCCGGAGATGTGGGTGAACGCGTCGGGCAGGCCGGTGCGTTCGAAGACCTCCAGCAGCAGCTCGGCGAAGTCGACGCGGGGCAGCAGTGCGGCCACGGCGTCGCGGGCCGCGTGCATGCCGGTTCTCCCGCGGCACGACCTGCTCGATCGCGGCCCACATATCCGCCAGGGTCATCACCTGCCCGTGCCCTGCCGGTGGCACGTCGAGGAGCACGGTGACCGCGGCCGCGACCCGCGCGGCGGCCTTACGGAAGCGGGGCAGGGTCTTGAGTCGCTTGGTGTCGCTGACCCGTTCGGCGCGGGCCAGCAGCTTCGTCGCCATCAGGATGTCGAACAGCAGCAGCGCGTCGTCGACCGAGACGGCTTCCAGATGGCGCACCGTGGCCAGCACGGTCGCGACCTTCCGATCATCCTGCAGGCCCCGGATCGTCGTGGCCTTCGTGGCCATCCCGTAGGCGGCGAGCTCGGCGAGTTTCACCGGCGGCACCGCCGCCACCTCCACCCCGCCGGTCCCCACCGCCCACACCGACGACACCCGGTCCAACGCCCCGACCATGCCCCGCCCGGACACCGCGGTCACTGTCGTGCGCATCTCCTCCAACGTCGAGACGTATTTGCCGTCGGGTACCCGCAGCAGCCCGACGAGCTCCCGGCGCATCTCCACCGGCGTCGCCTCCCGCAGCACCAGGTGGATCCGGTCCTGCTCGACGGCACGCACATCGGCGACTGCCCGGGCCAGCACCGTGATCCCGGGCAGCAGCACCCGCTCACCCAGCAGCCACAGCACCGCCCGATCGAACAGCTCGCGCCGCGACGGCGTCGACGTCCACACCCGCGAGGCCACAAACGCCCGCAGCTGCTCTTCCGCCACGCTGAACGGCCGGTAGCTCAGCAGGTCCCGGATCTCCCGGGCGTGCTCATGCTGGGTCGGCAACCGGTCCGGGTAGCCCTTCAGGCAACCCGGGTCCGCCACCCCGACCTGTTCGGCCATGAACGCCGCGACCACCGCGGGCACCTCACCCGGGTCGGTCAGGAACGTGCCCACCATCCGCACCGTCGCCCACTGCACCGACCAGCCCAGCCGGTTGGCCTCCCGCCGCTTCGACGCCACCAGCGCCAGCGTCGCGTTGTCCATCCGCCCGAACTGCTCCAACTCCCCCGGCGAGGGATCCCGTGCGAACCCCCCATACCGGCGGACCTGCTCCTCCGAGAGGTACTCGATCGCCATAGCCGCCGAACATAGCGATCTGACACCATCTCAGTAACAACACGGTTCGAATCGGTTACCGACAACGCGGACAGACCACACACGCGCACAGTTCGCGTGCAATGGGGGTGTCATCCGGTGAAGGACAACGACCACGTCGACTCGCCCGCACCCCCGACGACCCGGATCCCCAGGGCCAGCGGACGCACCCGCCGCCCGGCCAGCGCCACCGACGTCGAACAGATCCGCGACGTCCTCGCGCACCTGCGCCGACCCGACCCCACCGCCCCCAGGCCCACCTACCGCTACCTCACCGTCCGCGGCCTTACCGGCGACCCACGCACCCAGACCCGACTCCGCGCCCGGATCCTCGTCGCCCACCGCCGCGCCGCCGCCGGCCAACCCCAGACCTACCAGCCCGAACCCGACGGCCTCACCCTCGGCATCGCCGGCAACGACGCCACCGACCGCATCACCGCCCTGGCCACCGACCTCCGACGCATCCGCCGAAGCCGCGACTGGACCATCACCATCCACCCCGACGGCACGGACAAACCCAAGATCAATCCTTAGCGTTCAATCCTGCCGAAATCTGCGTCCCACCCCGATTCGGTGCGGGAGAGCGGCGATGGCGGATCCTTCGGCGGATCCGCGATCGCCGGGGCGAGCCGTGAAGGCGTCGGCCCGGCTCGACCAGGGCTCGGATCGGACGGCTGCGCGAAGGCGGCGGTGGTCAGCCGGCCGGGGCGGGGTGGTTACGGGCGGGCGGCATTCGCTGGCTGGGTGGCCAGGAGGTCGAGCAGGTCGAGGGTGACCTCGTGCAGGCTCGGGCGGACGGTCAGCTCGGCGGCCAGCGGATGGGCCGTCGAAGCCGTCGCGGAGGGTAGCGACGGGACGATGATCGTCGGGCAGCCGGCGTCGAGGCCGGCGCGGGCACCGGCCTCGCTGTCCTCCAGGACCACGCAGCGCGTCGGGTCGACTCCGAGCAGCCGCGCCGCCGTCAGGTACGGCTCCGGATGCGGCTTGCGCCGGCTCACCTCGTCCCCGGCGACCGTCACCGCGAACCGGTCGGCGCCGATCGCGGCCAGCACGGGATCCATCAGGATCCGGAACGACGACGACACCAGCGCGGTCGCGATCCCGGCGGCGGCCAGCGCGTCCAGCAGCGCCACGGCGCCGGGCATGGGGACGATCCGCTCGGGCTCGCCGAAGAGCTCGGCGGTCCGTTCGATCAGGAAGCGGGCGGCGGCGTGCGGGTCGGCGTCGGGCACCCCGAGCATCGACAGCATCAGCGGCAGGGCGGTGTCCACGCCGTGACCGATCATCGCGGCCTTGATCTCGGGGGTGAAGCGGGCGCCCAGGCTGGCCGCCAGCTCGTGCTCGGCCACCGTCCACAACGGCTCGGTGTCGACGAGCAGCCCGTCCATGTCGAACAGAACGGCGGTGACACCGTCGTGCCCCCGTGCCCCGTCACCTACGGGGCTCAGCGACAACGCTCCATCACCGAGGCCGTGGGCATCGAACCGGGCCGTGTGCACGGGACGCGCCGCGTTCACAGGGCGCACCGGCTGCTGAACGTCACCGGCCGGTGCGCACCAGACCCGGCCGCACCCCCAGGATCCACGGCGGCCACGGCAGTTACGACGTCCAGGGGATTCACCAGGGCCTGCTCTCCTCGGGGCGGGCCGGCTCCCTGACAACGGCCGGATCCCTGTCAGCCAACCAGTCCCGGCAGCACCGACACCAGCACACGTGACAGGGATCATCCCAGCCCCGGCCCACCTCGCGGACCTCTCCAGCTCCCTGTGGACGACCGTTTATGACTGATCCTTTCGGTACTGCGTGGGAACGCCCGGATCTGTCGCAGGCTGGGACGAACATGGTCCCAGCTGGCCCGGACCGCCACCCCCGAGGTCCACTGACAACAGCCACCCCCTGGGTCCCGCCCTGGCCGCAGGTCGCGCCAAACCGCCAGCGACCTCCTCGAGCCAGGTTGACGGTGACCGTTACCTGTCCGCCGGCAGCAGGCGGAAGGCGCTGAACTTGCGGCGGCATCCCGGATCAGGTCCGCCTCGCTGCGACGTTGCCGGCGCGCAGCAGCCGACAGCCGCTGCTTGTCGTCCAGCGACAGGTACACGGTCGTACGCGTCATCGACATGCCATATACGGTAGTCATCACTCGGCCTTGGCTGAGCTCCTTCGCCGTCTTCTCCTGACTGACCAGCCCTCTGGCAGCTTGGCGTGACCCGAGCTCGAATGCCTTGCCTTCACGGTCAGCACGTGGATGGGAACGGTCCGGATCCGCGGCAAATCGGGCCGAGGGAGGGAGCCCGGTTCTGGCATGCCTGGTCGGCGGTGGCCAGCAGCGCCGGCATGTCGGCGGCGGCGAGCCCGCGGACACGGTCACGCGTCTGTTCGCTGTCGATGGTCGGGGCGGTCATGGCGTGATGTTCGGTTTCCAGTACGCGGATGATCCGGAGGGTGTCCGCGCCGAGCAGGGACGTCACCAGCGGGTCGAGCTGGTCGGGTGGGGCCAGTGCGGGGGCGTCGTGCAGGAGGACCGCGGCCGGCAGCGCGGGCGGGGCAGCCGGATGATGCCGGCCGAGGACGACCGCGACACGGACCGCGTGGGCGAGCGCCGGGGCACCGTCGATGCTGTGCCCGGAGCACCAGCGCCGGGCAAGCTGTACGCGCTGGACGTCGTTGCGCGTTCCCGACCCGTACGGTCGTGCAGCGGGCCCAGGACCTCTCCGGCCTGTTCGCCGACCACCGCGGGCTGCCCCCGGTGGCGGACTTCCGGGAACGGCTCGCGGCCGACGCCGCGGCTGATGCTGACCGCTGGCGCATGACCCTGCACTTCGGCCAGCCGACGACCGTCACCATTCCCACAGTCATCACCGACCGGGCTGATCCTGCGCTGCTGGCAACCGGAAGACGTCGGCCCGTACACCGCGATGGCGGCACATCCGGACATGTCCCGCTACACCGGCAGCCCCCGCGACCGGGAAGCCGTCTGGGACATGGAAGCGGCTCTGACCGGCCACTGGCATCTGTGCGGGTTCGGCATGTGGGCCGCGGAAGACCGCTCGAGCGGCGAGTTCGTCGGCCGCGCGGGGCTGTACCGGCCGGAGGGCTGGCCCGGCATCGAAGCGGCCTGGACGATCCGCCGGGACCGGTGGGGGCAGGGGCTGGCGACCGAAGCCGGAGCGGCGGCACTCGAGTTCGCCTTCACCCAGGTAGGGGCCGACGAGGTCATCTCCCGGATCCGCCCGGACAACGCCGCGTCGATCCGGGTTGCCGCCAAGCTCGGCCTGACCGACGCACACCGTACGTTCCGCGGCGACGCCGTCTACGTCGCTGCCCGGCGTACGTGGACGTCCCGCATCGGGTAGGTAAGGCCCGGCACGGCCGGGATCAGGTGGCGAAGTACCTGGCTTCGGGGTGGTGGGCGATGATGGCCGAGGTGGACTGTTCGGGGACGAGCTGGAATTCTTCGGAGAGCTCCACGCCGATGCGGCCCGGTGTCAGCAGCTCGAACGCCCCGACCTGCTGCTCAAGGTCGGGGCAGGCGGGGTAGCCGAAGGAGTAGCGGGAGCCGCGGTAGCCCTGGCGGAAGACGGCGGCCAGTTCGTCGGCGTCGGCTGCGCCGGTGGGGGTGCCGTCCGGCAGCAGCAGTTCGGCGCGGATCCGCTTGTGCCAGTACTCGGTGAGTGCCTCGGTGAGCTGCACGGACAGTCCGTGCAGCTCCAGGTACTCCCGGTAGGAGTTGGCAGCGAACAGCTCGGCGGTGACCTCGCTGATCCGCCGGCCCATCGTGACGATCATGAACGGGACGACGTCGACCTGGCCGGACTCCTGCGACCGGTAGAAGTCGGCCAGGCACAGCCGGCGGTCCCGGCGCTGACGCGGGAAGGTGAACCGGGCCCGCTCCGCGCCGTCCCCGGACAGGACGATCAGATCCTCACCCTTGCTCACGCAGGGGAAGTAGCCGTAGACGACGGCCGCCTCCAGCATCCGCTCGGAGGCGATGCGGTCGAGCCACATCCGCAGCCGTGGCCGTCCCTCCGTCTCCACCAGCTCCTCGTAGGACGGCCCCTCGCCGCCGCGGGCACCGCGCAGCCCCCACTGGCCGAGGAAGGTCGCCCGTTCGTCCAGGAAGGACGCGTAGTCGGCCAGCGGGACGCCCTTGACGATCCGGTCCCCCCAGAACGGCGGGGTGGGCACCGGGTTGTCGGTGGCCACGTCCGAGCGCGGCGGCGTCTCGGTGGGGAGCTGCCCGGCGCGCTCCTCGGCCCGGGCGACGGCCCGCGCGGCCCTGATCCGCTCGGTGCGCTCCCGGCGGGCGCGGCGCTGCGCGGTGCGCGGGTCGTCGGCCAGCGGCGGGGCCTGCCCGCGCTTGGCGGCCATGACCGCGTCCATCAGCGCGAGCCCCTCGAAGGCGTCCCGGGCGTAGCGGACGTCGCCCTGGTAGAGCTCGGCGAGGTCGCCCTCGACGTAGGCGCGGGTGAGCGCGGCGCCGCCGAGCAGCACCGGCCAGGTGGCGGCCACCCCGCGGGTGTTCATCTCCGCGAGGTTCTCCTTCATGACCACGGTCGACTTCACCAGCAGCCCGGACATGCCGATCGCGTCGGCGTCGTGCTCGGACGCCGCGGCCAGGATCGTGCCGATCGGCTGTTTGATCCCGAGGTTGACGACGGTGTAGCCGTTGTTGGACAGGATGATGTCGACGAGGTTCTTGCCGATGTCGTGGACGTCGCCCTTGACCGTGGCGAGCACCAGGGTGCCCTTGCCGCGGGCGTCGGTGCGCTCCATGTGCGGCTCGAGATAGGCGACGGCGGCCTTCATGACCTCGGCGGACTGCAGCACGAACGGCAGCTGCATCTGCCCGGAGCCGAACAGGTCGCCGACGACCTTCATGCCGTCCAGCAGGGTGTCGTTGATGATCGCCAGCGGGTCGCGGGAGCGCATCGCCTCGTCGAGGTCGGCCTCCAGGCCGGTGCGCTCCCCGTCGATGATCCGCCGTTTGAGGCGTTCGTCCAGCGGCAGGGCGGCCAGCTCCTGCGCCCGGGTCGGCCCGCCGGCGCTGCCGTCCACACCCTCGAACAGCTCCAGGAAGCGGGTCAGCGGGTCGTAGCCTTCGCGGCGGCGGTCATGGACGAGGTCGAGGGCGACCTCGCGCTGCTCGTCCGGGATACGCGCGGTCGGCAGGATCCTGGACGCGTGGACGATGGCCGCGTCCAGCCCGGCGGCGACGCACTCGGCCAGGAACACCGAGTTGAGCACCACCCGGGCGGCGGGCTTGAGCCCGAAGGAGATGTTGGACAGCCCGAGGATGGTCTGGACGTCGGGACGCCGGCGTTTGAGCTCGCGGATGGCCTCGATGGTGGCCGCCCCGTCGCCGCGGGACTCCTCCTGGCCGGTGCCGAGGGTGAAGGTGAGCGTGTCGACGAAGATGTCGGCCGTGCGCATCCCCCACCGGCCGACGAGATAGTCGATCGTCCGTTCGGCGATCTGTACCTTGCGCTCGGCGGTGCGGGCCTGGCCCTCCTCGTCGATGCACATCACCACGACGGCGGCGCCGTGCTCGACGACGGCCGGCATCACCCGGGCGATCCGGGAGTCCGGCCCGTCGCCGTCCTCGAAGTTGACCGAGTTGACCACCGAGCGTCCGCCGAGGCACTCCAGGCCGGCCTCGATGACCGGCGGTTCGGTGGAGTCGAGCATGACCGGCAGGGTGGACGCGGTGGCGTAGCGGCTGGCGACCTCGCGCATGTCGACGGTGCCGTCCCGGCCGACGTAGTCCACACACACGTCGATCATGTGGGCGCCCTCGCGGGTGGCGGTCCGGGCGATCTCGACGACGTCGTCCCAGCGGCCGTCGATCAGCGCGTCGCGAAACGCCCTGGACCCGTTGGTGTTGGTGCGTTCCCCGACCATCAGGACCGAGGTGTCCTGCCGGAACGGCACGGACTGGTAGAGCGAGGCCGCGGCGGCCGGCGGCTCGGCGTCACCGACGGCCCCGGCCCTGGCCTCACCGACGGTCGTGGCCTCACCGGCCTCACCGGCGGCCCCGGGCGTCACCGAGGAGCCTGTCCGGGCGGGGGCCGGGCGGCGGCGGGTGGGCACACCCCGGCCGGCGACCCGCTCGACGACCTGGCGCAGGTGCTCGGGGGTGGTGCCGCAGCAGCCGCCGACGAGCACCGCGCCGTAGTCGCGGGTGAAGACGTCCTGGGCGTCGGCGAGCTCCGCCGGGGTCAGCGGGTAGGTGGCGCCGTCGCTGCCCAGTTCGGGCAGGCCGGCGTTCGGCATGACCGACAGCCCGGCCCGGGCCTGCTGGGACAGGTAGCGCAGGTGCTCGCTCATCTCGGCCGGGCCGGTGGCGCAGTTCAGGCCGATCAGGTCGATGCCGAGCGGCTCCAGCGCGGTGAGCGCCGCGCCGGTCTCCGAGCCGAGCAGCATCGTGCCGGTCAGCTCCACGGTGATCTGCGCGATCAGGGCCACCCGCCGGCCGGCCTCGGCCATCGCGCGGCGCGCCCCGATGATCGCGGCCTTGGCCTGCAGGAGGTCCTGGGCGGTCTCGACCAGGATGGCGTCGACGCCGCCGGCGAGCAGGCCGGCGGCCTGCCGCTGGTAGGCGTCCCGCAGCGGCCGGTAGGTGATGTGGCCGAGGCTGGGCAGCTTGGTGCCGGGGCCCACCGAACCGAGGACGAAACGGGGCTGACCCGGCCGGCTCCAGAAGTCGGCAGCCTCACGGGCGATCCGGGCGCCCGCCTCGGCCAGTTCCCCGATACGGTCGGCGATGCCGTACTCTCCAAGATTGGCGAGGTTGACCCCGAACGTGTTTGTCTCGACCGCGTCACACCCGACAGCGAAGTAGGCGTCGTGGACCGCCCGTACCACGTCTGGACGCGTCACGTTCAGGATCTCGTTACAGCCTTCGTGCCCGTCGAAGTCGTCGAGTGTCAGGCCGGTGGCCTGCAGCATCGTTCCCATGGCGCCGTCGGCCACCACGACGCGCTCGGCCAGGACGGACAGCAGATCTCCTCGCACGTCCGAAGCGTACCGGTAGCATCACCGCCGCCCATGGTCGTGGCTTGCGCCGCGTCCTGGGTTCGCCCTGCTTACGGGCCTTCCGGCCGGCAATATTTTTGTCAGCCGGACGGTGGGGCGGGACGGGCCGGGACGGTCCCGTGGCATTTCCCCGACAGTGGGGCACAAGGATCCGCCGGCACGCGCGAGCGTAGGACGTACCGTTGCACTGTCACAGGGGCAGTGAACCGCCAGGGGGCGGCAGGAGGTGGCAGGTGATCGAGTTCTCCGATGTCGGTCAGCTACGGTCGCCGATCGTAGTGGCTGCCTTCGAGGGCTGGAACGATGCCGCGGACGCGTCGTCCGCGGCCGTCGAGCATCTGGAGTCGACGTTCGACGCGCGGGTCGTCGGTGCCATCGACCCGGACGACTACTACGACTTCCAGGTGAACCGGCCGACGGTGAGCGGGACAGGCGACGACCGTAAGATCGCCTGGCCGACGACCCGGCTGTCGGTGGCGCGCCCGACCAGCGGCGACAGCGACCTGATCCTCATCCGCGGCCTGGAGCCGAACATGCGCTGGCGCAGCTTCACCGACGAGCTGATCGAGGCCGTGCACGCCCTGGGCGGCGAGACGGTGGTCAGCCTCGGCGCGCTGCTCGCGGACTCACCGCACACCCGTCCGGTGCCGATCAACGGCACCGCCGGGGACGCCGGCACCGCCGCCCGCTTCCGGCTGGACGCGTCGAAGTACGAGGGCCCGACCGGTATCGTCGGGGTCTTCGCGGACGCGTGTACCCGCGCCGGGCTGGCGAGCGTGTCCTTCTGGGCGGCGGTCCCCCACTATGTGGCGAACCCGCCCTGCCCGAAGGCGACGCTGGCGCTGCTGCGCCGGGTCGAGGACCTGCTCGACATCGAGATCCCCCTCGGTGACCTGGCCGACCGGGCCCGGGCCTGGGAACGCCAGGTGGACGAGCTCGCCGCCGGCGACACCGAGGTCGCCGAGTATGTCCGGGCACTTGAGTCGAGGGAGCCGGAGACCGAGCTGCCGGAGGCCAGCGGGGATGCGATCGCCCGCGAATTCGAACGGTACCTGCGGCGCCGCGGACGGTAGCCCACCGGCCCTTGGACCAGATCGTGCATGCCCTGCCCGAGTGCGACACACGACACAGGACCCTCCCCGCCGCCCGTTCTGACGCTCCGCCGCCCGGCGGCCGCCGTTCCTCGGCGGCTACTCCTCGACGACCTCGGCGTCGAGGATGTCCTCGTCGTCGCGGTAACGCGAGGAGCTACCGGGCACCTTCGCCGTCCGGGCGAAAAGGCTCGTATCGGTAAAGCTCGCATCAGTGACTTTCTGCTCTGAGCCTATCACTGTCTGCGCGGATGTAGCCACGTCCTCCGGACGGTACGCAGTGGCCCGTTCACGCTCCTCGGCGCCCACGCCCGCGGTCCCGGCCCGGGCCAGCTCCGTGACCGCCCGGTCGATCTCCTCGGTGTTGACCAGGCTGCGCAGCCGCAGCAGCGCGCCGAGCACCTCGCCCTGCTGGCGGCGCAGCGTCTCCAGGCTGCCGGACAGCTGCGTGATCTGCGTCTCGATGTCGGCCTGCCGCTGCCGGGCTTCCAGCCGGGACTGCTCGACCGCGTCGAAGAGCAGCCTGTCGGCCTGCTCGCGCGCCTTGCGCACGATGGGATGACTGGCGGCGGAGTCCTCGACGACCTCCTGGAGGGCCCGCTCCGCGATACCGCGGGCACCCGCGACGATCTCGTCGGCCTCCTGCTGCGCGATGGCCAGCATGATGCCGATCCGCCCACCCGCCTGCGCCGGCGACCGGTCGGGCAGCTGGGCCTCGGCGTCCCGGCGGCGGCGTTCGCTCTCCAGCGCCGCCTCGGCCGCGGCCGCCCGGGCCGTGACCTGGCCCGCGTACCGCCACAACGTGTCCAGGTACGCCTCGACCTGCTGGGGGTCGTAGCCCCGCGCCACCTCGTCGAATGTCGGCCGTTCACCGTAGGTTCCAGCGTCTGCCCGCTGGTAGTGGGCGCCCATCAACGTGAACATCCTCCAGGCACGACAGGGTCACGGCACGACAGGGTCACGGTACAACCGGGTCACGGTACAACCGGGTCAAGGTCCACCCCGAGCAGCGAGTCGATGATGGCACGTGCCAGTCCGGGAGCCTCGAGGTCCTGGCCGCCCACGGTCAGCGCCGTGGCCGCCCAGCGGTCGACCGCGGCGAGCGCGCCCGGGGCGTCGAGATCGTCCGCGAGATGCCGGCGGACGTCGTCGAGCAGCGGCCGGGCGTCCGGGCCGCGCTCACCGGCGGCCGCCGCCTGCCAGTGGGCCAGCCGGTCACGGGCGGTGTCGATCGCGCCCGGTGTCCACTCCCATCCCACGGTGTGCCGGTGGTCGAGCAGGGCGAGCCGGACCGCCGCCGGCTGGACACCGCCGCGCAGCAGCCGGGAGACGAACTCCAGATTCCCCCGCGACTTCG
This sequence comes from Protofrankia sp. CiP1_Cm_nod2, assembly GCF_920664355.1. Classification (NCBI taxonomy): domain Bacteria; kingdom Bacillati; phylum Actinomycetota; class Actinomycetes; order Frankiales; family Frankiaceae; genus Protofrankia; species Protofrankia sp. CiP1_Cm_nod2. Next base: position 10,307 of record NZ_CAKKTL010000025.1, on the reverse strand, counting down.
ACATCTTGTGCCCGTCGAGGGAAACCATGGCGGTGTGCACGTAGGTACGGGCGAACGGCCACACCCCGCTGGCCGCCTCCGCGTGGGCGACGCCGCACTCGTGGTGGGGAAACACCAGGTCGGTGCCGCCGCCCTGAATGTCGATGCTGTCCCCGAGGTGCGCCAGCGCGATAGCCGCGCATTCGATGTGCCAGCCCGGCCGGCCCGGCCCGAACGGGGAGGGCCACGACGGTTCCCCGGCGCGTTCCGCCCGCCACAGCAGCGGGTCGAGCGGATCCTCCTTGCCCGCACGCCGCGGGTCACCACCGTTCTCCGCGGCCCGGGCGACCATTTCGGCGTGGCTGAGGTGGGAGACCTCGCCGAAGCGGGGAGCCACGCCGATCGGGAAATAGATGTCCTGTTCCACCGGGTAGGCCGCGCCACGGTCGCGCAACTGTTCGATCAGTTCGATGACAAGCGGAATCGACTCGACCGCCCCGGCGTACACCGCGGGCGGAAGGATGCGCAGCGCGGTCATGTCGGCGCGGAACAGTTCGGTCTGGCTGCGGGCAATCTCCCGCCAGTCCAGGCCATCCCGCCGGGCCCGCTCGAACAGCGGGTCGTCGACGTCGGTGACGTTCTGGACGTAGACGACGTCGTGCCCGGCATCCAGCAGAACCCGGTACGCCAGGTCGTAGGTGAGATAGGTGAATGCGTGCCCAAGATGCGTGGCATCATACGGGGTGATCCCGCAGACGTACATTCGGACTGTCTGCCCCGCGGCGAGTGGGCGCACGGCGCGGGTGGCCGTGTCGGAAACCCGGAGGGGTAATCCCCGGCCAGGCAGCCGGGAGCGAGAGGGAGCCGGCCAGGATTGCATATGGTCAGCGTAGCCGGACGCGCGGAACACGCAGTCGCTTCGGGGGATCCGCGGACCCGCGCCCGCCGGCCGGTTGGCCGGCAGGTCAGAAGGGCGGCCAGGGGATTGCCGGCCAGTCACCGGACGGCATCGGAAAACGGCGTTCGGTCAGCAGCCGGGCGGCCCGGGCCCGCAATCCGCCGATTTCCGCGGTGGTGAGAAGGCCGGCGAGCGCCGCCGCGAGCGGGCCGTCGAGAGCCTCCCGCAGGCAGGTGAGCAGTTCGGTCTCGTCCGCGCGCAGGCGCTGGCCCCGCCACGTCCACAGCACTGTCCGCAGTTTGTTCTCGACGTGGAAGGTCACTCCGTGGTCGACGCCGTAGACGCGGCCGGACGGGGCGGGCAGCAGATGCCCGCCCTTGCGGTCGGCGTTGTTGATCACGGCGTCGAACAGGGCGACCGCCCGAAGCCGGGGATCGTCGGAGCGGATGAGAGCAAGCAGGTCCACGGTCTCGTCGACGTCGATCCACAGCTGGACCATGCCCGTCCCGAACGGGCCGCCCCGCAGCACCGTGGGCGGCACGATCCCCGTCCCGGTCTCCTCGGAGACCAGGTAGGCCGCGCGTTCCCGGCCGGCCAGCGTCCCGTCGGGGAAGTCCCACAGCGCGCGCTCGCCGCGCACCGGCTTGTAGACGCAGCGCCGGTCGACCCCGTCCAGGCTGATCTCGCAGTACAGGGTGGCGTTGCTGGCCTCGAGCAGGCGTCCGGTGACGGTGATCTCGCCGTCCCGCAGCAGCGTGAGGGCGTCGGACGCGTCGAGGCCCCCGGTGTCGGCCGGACCGGGCCCCGGCCCCGGCCGTCCAGGCGGGGTGACGTTGGAAGCGGGCTCACTCACGCCACCCAGTCTGGACGGCCGGGTGCGCGCCCGTCCCGCCCTGTGGCCCACCCTGCTTATGGTTCGGGCTTATGGTTCGGCCTACGCCCCGCCGCCTACGCCCCGCCGCCGACGACCGCGTCGCCCTCGTCGGCGGGGAACGTCAACGGGGCCGGCAGCAGGTCGGCGACGGGACCGCCCCGGTCGTTCACCCGGACCACGAACGGCCGCCGTTCGGTGTAGCGGATGATGGTCAGCGAGCAGGGGTCGATCAGTATCCGCTGGAACAGGTCGAGGTGGATGCCCATGGCGTCCGCGACGATCGCCTTGATGACGTCGCCGTGGGAGCAGGCCAGCCAGACCGCGCCCGGGCCCAGCCGGGTGTTCCAGTCCCGCACCGCGGTGACGGCCCGGTGCTGGGTGTCGCGCAGCGCCTCACCGCCGGGGCCGGGGAAGACCACCGCGCTGGGATGGTCCTGCACGGTCCGCCACAGCGGGTCGGCGGTCAGCACCTTCGTCTCCTGACCGGTCCAGTCGCCGTAGTGGCACTCCCCCAGCCGGTCGTCGAGCGTGACGGCGTCCCGCTCCTGCCCGCCGGCGCCCACTCCGGCGCCGGACGCGGCCGGGGTGGCCGGGGCGGCCGTGCCGGGCCCGGCAGGGCCGGCGTCACCGGCCTGTTCGTCTTCGCTCCGGCCCGCGGTGGCCGCCCGCTGTCGCGCGGCGATCGCCTCGGCGGTCTCCCGGCAGCGCTGCAGCGGGCTGGAGACGACGGCGGTGAGCGGGACGGACGCCAGCCGCCCGGCCAGCGCGTGGGCCTGCGCCCGGCCTCTGTCGTCGAGGCCGACACCCGGCGTCCAGCCGAGCAGGATGGAGCCGGTCACCGCGGTCAGCCCGTGGCGCACGAGCAGAACGGTGGTCACCGCGGCTGCCCGACGGTGCCCCGCACGGCGATCCCCGCCGCGATCCCTGTCGCGGCCCGCATGACGACCTGCACGATGCCCACCCGCGAGACGCTGTGTTGCCGGGACATGTTCCCAGGACCTGGTTTCCGGGACCTGGCTTCCGGAACGATCGCCGTCATGGCGTGGCCGCGATCACTCCGGAAGCGACCAGAGAGAGTACCAGGCTCCCCAGCGCCACCCGGTATGCGACGAACACCATCGTGTTGTGCCGGACGAGGAACTTCAACAGACCGGCTATGGAGGCGTACCCGACGCCGAAGGCGAGGATGGTCGCGATCACCGTGGCCCCGGTGCCCGCGCCGCCGTCCTCGCCGATCTTGCGGAGCTCCAGCAGGCCGGAGAGCACCACGGCGGGGATCGACAGCAGGAAGGAGTAGCGCGCGGCCGCCTCCCGGGTGAGCCCGGTCAGCAGCCCCGCGGTCATCGTCGACCCCGACCGGGACACCCCCGGGATGAGCGCGCACGCCTGGGCGCACCCGATGATGGCCGCGTCCCGCGGCCCGATGTCGTCGACGTCGCGCTTGAGCGTGGCCTTCCGCTCGGCGTACAGCAGCGCCAGGCCCAGCACGATCAGCGCCGAGCCGATCACCCACAGGTTGCGGGCACCCGTTTCGATCTGGTGCTGGAAGGCGAAGCCCATCAGCCCGATCGGGATCGTGCCCAGCCCGATGTACCAGCCGAGGCGGGAGTCGAGCGTACGGCGGATCTCCGGGTCCCGCAGGCCGCGGGCCCACGCCAGCGCGATGCGGCCCAGATCCCCACGGAAGTAG